>JBDROI010000071.1:0-14325 GCA_043810245.1 Microcaldota archaeon | reverse complement strand
CTGCGCGTCAATTTCAGCAACGCGGAGAGCGTTTTTTGAGGATTCGACTGCAAGCGTTGCGGCGTCTTCGTCTAAGCCAGGAACGCTTTTTTCAAGAATTCCCAATCCGTCTTTTATGCGTGCGGGCTCTTCGTGCCAAATTTCGGCAATTTCTTCCACTTTTATTCTGTAATGCGGAATGCAAACTCCATAGCCAACTATTCCTACCATAAACGCACCTCTTGAATCGAATCAGTTAAAGTTTTTTCAGTTCTTCTCCCATTTTTTCAACAGACATTGCAGTAGTCAACAGCGGTATCTGTTCGCGCTGGGCAATTTTTATCGCGAGCTTGTCGACCTCTTTCAAACCGTGAAGAACCACCATGCTCGGCTTTGTTGGAAGCACGCGGATGACAACCATCGGCGACCTTCCCGTGCTTACTTGAGTAAATATGAACGCGCGCTCGTTTATTCTTCCGTAGAGCTTAGGAAACTCGCTGTGCGGCAAATCAAGAATTACCTTTATGCTGTCTATCATCGTGTAGCCGTAGACTTTCTTTTCCGCGAGCATGTCTTCGTGAACCACTGGCTCTGCTTTTATGAGCTTTGCAAAATCCAGCATAGTTATACTCGTTGCGAACTCGTGGGTTTCAAAGAAGTCCGCAAAGTTCACGGGTTGGGTGAATTTTGCAGTGATTACGCCCCCCTTGTCGGAGTCGATTTTGAGAAGAGATTCAATGAAGCGTCTGACAACTGCAATTCCTGGAGATTTGCGGCGGTCTGCTTCGTAGTCGCTTATTGTTGAAGCGGAAATTTTCAAATATTCTGCAAGCTCTGCCTGCGTGACTCCAAATATTTCGCGCCATTTTTTCATGGTGCTTCCTGGAGAGTCCGAGAGAGCAATCTCGCCTGCAATTTTAACGCTTAGGGTTTCCATAAACTGAACACCAAAACCGACCGCGTTTTTAATAAGCACGCGCAGTTTTAAATAACTATCGAACTGATATTCGACTATTGACGGAGGTTAAGAGATAGATTAATAAGCAAAATGACTCCTAGAATAGTTGTGATCGTTATGGGCGAAAACAAGAAAACTGTTAAAATGGAAGCAACTCTCGGGGCTGTTGCTGCCAAGGAAAGAATTATGGCGAAAGATGCAATGAAAAGAGCCTGCCAAGCTGCGCTCGCTGAAAATCCTTCAAACGAGAAGGAAGTCAAAAGGGAATTAGTTGGAGCGCTTATGTGGTATGGAAAAACTGGCGATGAAAGTGAATTTGTAAGAGTTATTGAAAAATATAGAGGAAAGATGAGTGCAGAACTCAAGCAAAGCATGAAAAATACGCTTGGAAAAATAAACTGGAATGATTTGGTTGATCTTGTTGTTGATGTAGGAAGGGCGAATATATACAAAAGCAAGCCAATTAAGGCGAGGTAGAATATGTGCATAATAATAACAGGAGTCCCGGGCACAGGAAAAAGCACGCTCGCGCGCCTGCTCGCGAAGAAGCAGGCGGAAATTGTGGAAAAGGAAACATTCAGGTAAGGTTTGGCTAAAACGTTATATTTAAAATAACGATTGTTATATAATAGATAACATGTTGGAACGTATGTTCAAGTCGCGCTTAGAGGTTGCAGTGCTAGGCGTTGTACTGTTCAGCAACGATTTGCATCTTAGCGAGATTGCGCGAAGAGCCGGAATTTCTGTATATGGGGCTAGAAGGGAGCTCGAGAATTTGGTTGGAATTGGGGTTCTTGAGCGCAGAAAGAGAGGAAACCAGGTGGCGTATTCTGCAAAGAGCAGTTGTACTTTCTTTCAGGAACTGCGCAGTCTATATATAAAAACGGAGGGAGCTGTTCCCCTTCTTAGAGAGAAACTGCAGAAGATGCGCGGAATTGACTATGCGTTTGTATTTGGAAGCTTCGCAAGCGGAAAGTTTGGAGAAAAAAGCGACTTGGATGTTATGGTAATTGGAAGCATGAATATTGATGAGCTTGGCGCCGCATGCCTGGGAGTGCAGAAAAAGACGATGAGGGAGATAAACTATATTGCATGGACGAATGAAGAGTTTGCGAAGAAAGCGAAGGAAGGAGGTGCATTTATCAATTCTCTTGTGGCAAATAAAAAAATATGGCTAGTTGGTGGCGAAGATGGATTCAATAAATTTAAGCGAAATGCTGAAGAAGCGGGAAATAGAAAAGGTTGAAGAAGATAAGGAAGCTGCTGAGAGGCTGCTTGCAGCAGGAGAAAGGATGCTGAAGACAGCAAACGACAACTTAGGAATTGAAAATTACGATGTCGCACTCTCGCTTGCATACAACGCAATGCTCAACGCAGGCATGTCGTTGATGGCGGCAAAGGGCTACAGAGCATTTTCTGAAGGGCATCACAAGACAGTAGTTACATTCTGTGCAATATTTCTTGGCTCGTCCGCTTCTCTTTTAGTAAATATATTTAATAGATGCAGGGTGCGGAGACATGAAGTGGTTTACGGAGAGATCGCCGGAAGCGCGGTGGAAAAAAGCGAGGCGGAAAATGCAGTTGCAAAGGCAAAGGAGTTTGTGGAGTTAATAAAAAGCAAAAGATGAAAAAAATGAAAATCGTAATTACGGGAGTACCGGGAACAGGAAAAAGCACGCTCGCGCGCCTGCTCGCGAAGAAGCTGAAGTGCGAGCTTCTGCGCGTGAACGAAGTTGTTGTGAAGAAGAAGCTTTACACGCGCGTTGACGAAGATGGAGCGAAAGTAGTTAAGATGCGTGCGCTTTTTGAAGAGCTTGCGAAAAAAAGTGGGAAGAAGAAAAACCTTGTTATTGAGGGGCATCTTGCGTGCGAGTTTAAGCTTCCTGCAGAGCTCGTAATTGTTTGCAGATGCAACCCGAAAGTTCTTGAGAAAAGATTGGTTAAGCGAAAATACGCGAGCGTGAAGAAGAGCGCGAATACAATGAGCGAAATGCTGGACTACTGCACAATTCTCGCGTGCAAGAACTACGGGGAAGCGAATGTTTTTGAAGTGGACGGCGGGCTGAAGAAAGAGGAGATGCTGAAGAGCGCGCTTGAAATCGTGAAGAAGAAGCCAAAGGAAAAGAAAGCAGGCTGGGTAGACTGGAGCAAAATTCTTTTTGAAAGCCTTTAGGGTTTTGCCTTTTTGCTTTTGTCTGCAATTACGGAGTCTGCAAGCTCGATTCCAATGATTTTTCCGAATTTCTCCTTTAATCTTAGAACTAGTTTTTTTCTCTCGGCTTCGCTTGTAATAATATACTTTCCGCGCGTATTTTCTATGTCGAGCTCGCGCGCGGCTTCCTTTGCGAGCGTGTCTGCTACTGGACCCATGATTTGCCTGAAGCGCCCCACAAGTTCTTCAACGCTTGCATCCGAAGCAGACACTTTAATCACCCAAAACGCCGTCTATTTTTTTCGCAGTTCTATCCATCGAAAGAAGCACTAAACCCAGGTTGCCTGCAGGCTTTACAAGGCAGACAAGAATTGCAGATTTGCCTGCGCCTACTGAAACGATTTTTCCAAGCTCGCTTTCAACAATTACCTGCAGAAAATTTCCGCGCTGAAGTTCGCTGGAGCATGTTTCGGCAGTTCCAACGAGAGCCGCGCTCATTGCGGCAATTGTACGCGAATCTATTTTAGAAGGAAGATTTGAAGCAATCATTAAGCCATCGCGCTTGACAATTGCAGAAGCATCAATATCCCCGGTAGAAGCAAGCTCTGAAAGCATCGCCTCGAGCCGCACTTTTACATCTTCGCCCATAAGAACACCGTTGTTATCTTGCGCGCACCGCTTTTAAATCTCTTTCTGGCGAGATTCATGGAAATTCTATCCCTGTTTTTCCGAGTTTAAATCCAACCCACTTTTCTAGACCAGAAGTCGGCACGCGGAGCGTAAACCGTTCTCCTTCGCTCTTTATTTCAACAACTTCGTCCATGAGGTGCTTCATTGTTGCTATCACTTTCTCGTCGTGCATTCCTTCATCAAGCAGAAAGACAGTAGTTGAGTTGGCGGCCTTGAGGCGCGCTCCAATTACTTGGAGGAACCGGCACACCACTTCTGGATTGTTGTAGAGAAGAAGGGTGGAAACGCTCTGCAGGACTCCGCGCACTTTTGCCTCGGGCTTGAATGCTTCCTGCATCGCCTGCGTTATGCCTATTGAAAGGTCGTTGAGCGAGCTTGGACCGGGAACTAAAATATCGCTTCTTCGTTGAGGCGGTTTTTCCAGCGTCCAGGAGTAGCAGTCAACAAATCGCAGGCCTCTGTTCGTATGAGAAAACAGGCGCATCCCGTATTCTCCGCTTTGGTTTTCTATCTCGAGCGGAGTTTTATCTGTAGTAATATATATGCAGGGCTGCTTTTCCGCCAAACCCTGATTTACGAACTGCATCCCAAAAACGAGTTTCTCAACTCCAGGGGGCCCTATGAGAAGCACGTTTGAAGGCTCGCGGAATCCGCCCTTCAGAAGCCCGTCAAGTTTTGCTATGCCAATTTTCATAAAGATCAACTCGTTTTCACATTTTTCTTAATTACCAGGTCAACAAGAACTTTAACAGCTTCGAGGCATCCTTTTTTAGTGCGGGCGCTCGTAGGAAGAATTGGAATTTCTTTTGGAAGCTTCATTTGAGCTCTTATCTCTTCGGGCTTGAGCGCCCCCTTCACATCCTGCTTGTTCGCAGCAATCGCATATGGAATTCCGTAACGCAGAACGTGGCTTGCCATATCCTGCGCGCGCGCAAATGTTTTTGGATCGGTTGAATCAACAACGAGTATTACTCCGAATGTGTCTCGGTTGAGGATATCGAGCATGAACTCGAATCGCTCCTGCCCAGGAGTTCCGAATAAATCTGCTTCAAGACCTCCGTAGTCGATGTATCCGTGGTCCAGCGCAACTGTAGTTCCCAGGCGGTCGACAGAAACCGCGCGAGTGCTTACTGCATGCACAAAACTGCTTTTTCCTGCGCTGAATGGACCAGTAACGAGAAGTTTTGGAACGTAAATTGCAACACCCTCCATACCCACTCGGAAAGGGATGGAGACGTCTTCAAACTTCTTGGGCGCCTTCTTCACAGAAATGTAGTTTCTCAGCAGAATCTTTTCTTCAACCGAGTCGAGCCGCAATACATAATCGAAAAGCCCGCGGAGCTTCTCGCGCTTCGTTTTTTCCATCTCCCAGTCCGTAAGAAGGTAAAAGGAGGTAATCTTGTTTTTCTTCGCGAGCTTCTGCCAGCTTTTGAGCGCTTCGAGCGTCTTGTTTTCGCCTTCTTTTGCGAGGAGAGTTGAAAGCGAATCAAAAACTGCAAGAGAATTGCAATTTTGCGAAAGCGCTGAAATCACCGCCTCGCTCGCTGATTCGAGCTTTGGTTCTTTCGCTGCGTAGCGCTCTCCTGAGCTGAAACCGATGTGAGTTGAAAAACCGTCAATGAACTCAAGCTTCTCAAGCGTTTTTGCCTTCCAGCTCGTGCGAGTTAGAAATGAGCGCACGTTCCCGGGAAGTTTGTTGTTCACAAAGTAGAGAGTTTGCTTTCCCTTTTCGAGATTTGAGTATGCGGCTTGAAGGCCGAAGACCATCTTGTCCATTCCTGGAGCTCCTTCGATGAGAACTGAAGCGCCCTCGCCGATTCCGCCTTTGAGCGCTTCGTCGAGCTTTGCCACGCCTGTTGAGAGCATATGCTTATCGTTATAGCCGAGGAGTATAAAAACTATGCCCCAAGCTTACGGGTTAGTGCTGAAGAATACTGGATTATATTCAAATTGCATCGAATTGCCAGTAGTTCGGTAGGTTTAAAAAGGTTGAAAAACAAGGAATTACAAAGCGTGATGCTATGACGTATCGAAAGGCAACTGCACCGAATCTGCGTCTGTCCATCCGCGAGCTCGTTTCTCTCAAGTCAGGAATAAAGGAGTTGCCTGAAGAAGAGCAGATTACTCGTTTTCTTGGACGCGTGCGCGGATACCACATTCCATTTACGCGCGAAGGCGGCGAGGTTGAGAATCATGTTGTTTTTATAACCGGCAGCACGAGCAGGGCCAAAAAAATCAGCGAGCTTTTTGAAAACGTGAAGATGCATAAGCACAAGGAAAGGGGAAGCGTTGGCTATACTGGTTTTATTCGATGGAAAGGCGAGCGAGTTCCTGTTGCGAGCATTGCGAGCGGAATGGGCTCGGGGCAGATAGAAATTGTGGTTGCAGAATTGATTGCCGCTAATCCGGCAGCAATAATAAGGTATGGAAGCTGCGGAGCGCTCAAGGGGCATTTGAAAGTAGGCGACTTGGTGATAGCAACGTTTGCGGTTCCGTGCGACAGTTCGTTTGCGTGGATGACTGATGAAGAAGTGAAGCGCTTCTACGCGCCTACGATGAATTCTGAGCTTGTTGGCCCCATCTCTAGAGGCTTGCGAACAAGCGGGTATACGCGCGAAGAAGATGAAAGAGCAAATGGAAAACCCAAATATTTCTTCGGCGGCATTCAGAGCAAGGCGCTTCTTTACGCGCAGGAAATTGGAGTTGGCCCTCGCGCGCTTCATTTTTGGGAAGTGAAAAAGAAGCTTGAGGACATTCCTTCGCTTCTTGCTTCCGAGATGGAAACCGCGCTTCTTTACACGATGGGGAGATATTACAACGGATTGATTTACAAAATTGAGGCTCCGCAGATGGCGCGCGCAAAGAAGATACTTTTCGGCTCAGTGAACTTTTTGATTGGAGACTACTCCCAGCCGTTTGTTGAAGATGCAAAAGTGAAGAAGAAAATTGAAAACAAGCTCATAAAAACCGTTCCCAACGTCGCGGGCGAAGTTTACTCAGTTGTGAGGGAGTTAAGAGAGCTCTAGTTTTCAAGCGAACCATTAAATACTCCTTCTTGAGATAAACTACTACTAGTTCTAGAGAGTTTTGGGTGGGAGAATGTCTGCAGCAAGCGCGCCAGCACTTAAATCTGTTTCCAGCTTACCATTAGCCAACGGAATACGCTGGGAGCGAGGTTTGAATGATGGAAGAAAATTTCCTGAGAAGAAGCCTATTTCAGAGCCTAAAATGGGTTTAACTAGAGAGGATAGAGAGATGCTGATAACGTTTCTTCCTATAGAGGAGCTGATGAAGCTTCTTGCAGACAGCGAAGATGTAGTTCGGCTCAAAGCAGCCCAAATGATTGGAAAGCTTGATGCACGAGAATGCATTCCCGAGCTGATTAAAAAGCTTAGTTCTTCGAGCAACTATATTGAAGCAGAAGGAATTATTTGGGCGTTAAGCGAGCTGAAGGCAAAAGAAGCAAAGGAGATTGTGTTGACGGCAATGGCCTCGCCGTTCTCGGAGCGATTGCGTACTGCTGGCTTATTGTTCTTGGGAAAGGTAGGAGCGGTTGAAGAACTGCCCGTGCTGGTGAAGCACTTGGAGGATGAACGGTATGGAGTTTGCAGATCTGCAATGGATTCAATAGTTATGCTGGATTTTTCATTGCTCATTGAACAACTTAGATGGAACAGAAATCCTCAGGTGCGGGCGGATATTGCAATGTATTTGTCGGAAGTTAATATCTTGAACCCGCGCGAAGATGTGTATGGCATTCTGATGGACTGCCTAAAAACTGAACGAGATAGAAAAGTGGTGCAAGCACTTATTGAAGCAATAGACGAGATTTCAAAAGAGAGGATGAAAGAATGAGCAGACTCGCTGTGCTAGACAAAACTGTTTCTGGAGTTTTGCTAGCGAGCGCGTTTAAGAGGGAGGGGAGCGCTAGGAGGTTCTCTGGAAAAAGACTTATGGAAGAAGGAATTCAGAAAAAAGATTATGCGGAGCATAAGAGGGCGCTTTATACTAGATTCATTAAGAAAGCGTGCAGCCAAGTAGGGGATAAAGAAATCGGCTACAAATACGCAATGGCTTGCAGAAAGCTGGCAAGAATGCAGGCAAAGGAAGCAGTTCCAACTCTTGAGAAGCTGATTTTTGCCCAAAATGATGAGCTGCGCTGGGCTGCTGCCGAAGCGCTTGGGAAGATGGGCGCGAAAGAGCTGGTTCCAAAGCTTTGGGCTAAGCTTGAGGTGCTTGAAGCAAACGAATCTCTGCAGAAAAGCAAGCTTAAGGGGCTGGGGGCAGCAGGGCTTCCGAAAGAAGCACTCGAGATGCTTAGCGGGGAGGAAATAAATGAACTCATACGTATCGAGCCATATTCAAGAGAGTGGGAAAACGCAGTTGATGGAATTATAACTGCGCTTGCAGAACTTGGGGAGAAAAAAATAGCGAAAAAAGCAGCAGGCTATCTTAGACGCAAGCATTCCAAGTATTGGAAAAAAAGTTCAAGCTATTGGGAAGAAGATGACTGGGAGTTTGGAGAGACTCGGTTTAATAGGCGTTTGCGCAATGAAGCACTAAAAGGAGATTCGCTCGCAATAGCGTGCATACACGTAATAAGAAAGCTGAAAGCAGTTGAGCATGCACCTATGCTTCTCAAGGAATTCAAGAAGCTGAATCAGATAGAATGGAGATTCACGGAAAAAATTGAGCTGATGCGCGCGCTTAGGGAATTGCGAGTTAAAAAAGCAGTTCAGGAGATTAAAAAATGCATAACTTATGAACCGAGCGATAAGTGGGGCACGTATGGTGTCAGGCTGATAGACAAAATAATTTGGATGAAAGCAGAAGCAATTTCGATTGCAGGAGAAATGGACGCAAAAGAGCTTGTTCCTGAGATTAAAAAATTTCTTTTTGCTTCAAACAGACGGCTTGGAGCCTGCGCAGCCAACGCACTTGTAAAATTAATGACAGGGGAAGAAGCAGAGCAGTTGAAAGAGGAGTGCAAAAAGAGATTTAGTACGAAATACAAATATGGCAGATTGGAAACTAGATTTATGCAGCTAGTAGGAAGAGTAACAATTCTTATCAGACTGGACGCTCGAGAGTATTTGCCAGAGATGATCGGGCTTCTTTCGCACGAAGATGAGGAAACGCGCAAGCTGGCAGCAAAAGCAGTTGGAAAATGGGGAGGAGAGAAAGAGGCAAAGGAGCTTATTACTTGGCTCGCTGGCATCGGGATTTCAACTAACACTGAAAAGAAGTGCGGGTATATATTGGCGCTTGCAGAACTTAACGCAACGGAGGCGAGCTTCACGTTGATTAAAAGGTATTTGGTGGATGAGGAGAAAGAAGTTGCGCAGACTGCAATAGGAGCATTGAGAAAATTTCATTCTGAAGAGAAAGCAATGAAAAAACTAATATTATTGCTCGGCACGGCAGATGAAGAACTCCAAAAAACTGCGAAAAGCGCGCTGGATGCTGTTGACGATGAAAAAGTCGTTTCTGTAGTTATAGAATGGATGCAGGAGAAGAAAGGGCACCCAAAAGGGAGTAATGATGCTATGCTAGCAGAACGAATGCTGGGTTATGTGCGTGAAAAACTTACGCGCGAAGAAGCTCTGGTAATTACCAATATGCTGGTTGATGCGGTAAGGCAGGAGGAGAGCGAAATAAGCAAAGCAGACGCAATACATTTGCTTTCGGAAAAGAGCCCGCTTGAATATTCTGAAATTGCCAGAAAAGCACTCGCAGAATGCCTTAACAAAGAGAGAAATAAATACGTGATTGGGGCATTGATTAGTGGGCTGGAAATAATTTCTAAGAGGGCGCTGGAGTAAAAACGTAATTTATTTTAAGAATAATGCTATTGTGAAAAGATAAACAGAAAGGGAGCGGAAAACCATAGCCTGCCTTTTGTTTTAAGCAGCATTCAACTAAGCGGCGTAAAGCCTTGCATCGCACATAACGGCTACTGGCAGGCGCGTTTCACTGGTTTCGGCTCGTCTCGTTGCCTCATCTTCATCCGAGCCGTTCCATATCGTTTCTGTTCCCGCCGAGGGCCTTAAACCCTCTTCGCCTTTCGCGATGGGCAGAACTTCCTCCCTTTCGGGACGCTGCAGGTTCCCCGCTCCCATATTACTTGGGAAGCTTCTGGTATAAATAGCTGTTCATTCAGCCTAAGCAGGAGCTGCGGCAGGTTCCGGCGCAGCTGGTTGTTCGGGTTCAGCCGGAGGCGCAGCTTCTTTTGGCTTGTATTCGCCTGCTTTGAACTTGCGCGCGCTTTTCTCAAGAGCTGCAATTCCGGGCATTTCCTCTCCTGAAAGGAATGCAATGAACGCTTTTCCAGCCAAGCTGATGTAGGAAATTTTGCTCTTGTCTATCTTGAACTTCGCGAGCGCGGAAATCGTGTGCCCGCCTCCCATTAGCGAGAAGCTTCCTGATTCCTCAATCGCTTTGAGAAGAGTTTTTGTGCTCTTTCCGAACTCCTTTTCTTCATAGACGCCAGCAGGGCCGTTTACTACTGTGGTTTTTGCGGTTTTAAGAATTTCCGCGTACTTCTGCGCAGTTTGCGTGCCAATGTCTTTCACGTCCGCGTCTGCTGGAATTGCGTCAACTGAGAATTCCTGGCGTGCTCCAACTTCGTCTGGAATCGCAACATCAATGGGCACTTCAATCTTGTCTGGATATTTCTGGAGAAGCTCCTTCAGCTTTGGAATGCTTGCAGTGTATTTCTTTTTTTCCAAGTACGCCATTGTCTTTGAGCCTAAATTTTTGCCCTGCGCGAGCATGAACAGCTGTCCTAAAACTCCGCTCGTAAGCGCCTTGCTTAGAATTCCTTTGGCAAGCCAGCACTCCGTAATTCCGATTGAGTCTTCCGGCTTTGCACCGCCTAGAAGGAAAACACATGGCTGCTCTGGATTTTCGGTAACTTTTGAAAGCGAGTTTACTTCGCGCTCCATCACGCGCCCTGCGAGAGTTGGAAGCGCTTCTGAGAAACCAACAATTGAGCATTGGCCTCGATGGGCAGCCGAGAATGCATCGCTCACGTAGTAGTCTGCAACTGGAGAAAGCGTTTTCACGAAAATCGTTTTTCCTAATTCTTCGGGCGATGCTTCGAGAGTTTCTTCAGCGAGGTAGCGGACGTTTTCAAGCATGATGACGTCCCCGTCCTGCATTTTGGCAATTTTTCTTAGAGCATAGCCGCTCGTAATTGAATCAACATATTTCACTTTTCTTCCAATGAAGCGCTTCAGCATTCGCGCGTGTTTTTTGAGCGGAGTGAAATCGTAATCGCCTGCTCTTCCCTGGTGGGCGAGAACAACTACGCGCGCTCCTTTTTCCGCGAGCTCCTTAACGGTTTGAGCGTGGCCTTCAATTCGCTCGCACCCGAGAAACTTTCCTGTTTCCTTGTCTATCGAAGAGTTTATATCCACTCTCACTAGGAGAGTTTTTCCTTTAACGTCTACGTCGTCTATTTTCAAAAATTCCATAAAATTCACCTTCTTCTGTTTAAGAGTTCAGCAATTTAGTTTTGGCGGGTAATCTTTATATGTTTTAAACGCTTCAATTTAGATTTCCTCCGATTAGATTAGATTGGAGAAAAGAGGTGTAGAAATGAAGACAGCTATTAATGGATTTGGAAGAATTGGCAGGATAGTTCTAAGAGCCGCACTTAAGACAGGGAAATTCGACGAGCTGAACATCGTTGCAATAAACGACTTGACGGATGCGAAGACGCTTGCGCACCTCTTAAAGTACGACTCGGTGCATGGAAAGCTTGACGTTGACGTAAAGGTTGACGGCACTGACTTGGTTGTAAAAGGAAAGAGAATAAAGGTTACTGCGGAAATGGACCCGACGAAGCTTCCATGGAAGGATATGGGAGTTGACGTTGTTATAGAGTCAACTGGTAAATTCACTGAGAAAGAAGGCGCACAGAAGCACATTACCGCCGGAGCAAAGAAGGTAATTATTTCAGCCCCTTCAAAGACTGCAGATACGACGCTCGTTCTTGGAGTAAACAGCAAGGATTACGATTCTGCAAAGCACAATGTAATTTCAATGGCTTCCTGCACGACAAACTGCCTTGGGCCGCTTGCGAAAGTTCTTCAAGCGAACTTTGGAATAAAGCGAGGGTATATGACGACTGTTCATGCGTACACCAATGATCAGAGAATTCTTGACTTCCCGCACAAAGACTTGCGAAGGGCAAGAACAGCAGGCGCTTCAATAATTCCAACGAGCACGGGAGCAGCAAAAGCAATTGCTCTTGTGATGCCTGAATTGAAGGGCAAACTCGACGGGATTGCGATGCGTGTTCCAACTCCAGACGGCTCAATAAACGACTTGGTCTGCGAGCTTGAAAAGGAAGTAACTGCTGAGGAAATAAACGCAGCGGTGAAGAAGGCGGCTGAAGGCGAGCTGAAGGGAATTCTGGAGTACTGTGTTGACCCAATAGTGAGCATAGATGTTGTTGGCAACTCGCATTCTTCTGTTTTCGACTCGCTTTCGACAAGCGTGCTTGGCGGAAAGGGAACGCTCGTGAAAACGCTTTCCTTCTACGACAACGAGTGGGGCTACTCTTGCAGGCTTGTTGACACTGCAATAATGGTCGGTAAGAAGTAGGAGAGCACTGCTCTTCTTTTATTTTTCTTTCTTTTTCTGTTTTTTTATTTTCATCTTCTTGCTAGCGCTCGGTTTTTTAGTTTCTGCAGTTTTCTTTTATTTTTCGTTTACTCGGGCGTTTCCCAGTTTTTGCCCTTTCGCTTTTGTTTTTTCGTTAGGAATGAGTAGGCAATAAAAGCTCCTCCGAAAAGAGCGAGCGCGCCGGCTGCGAGCCAGGGAAGAAGAGAATTTAGCTCAGCTGTTGATTGCGAATCAAATAGTCCTTCGAATGAATTTAAGGTTGGAAGAGAGGAAGTTTTGCTTCCTTCGGAACCGGCTTCAACTGCATTGTCTTTGTTTTCTTCTGAAGCGAGTGATGTTCTGTTTTCCAGGCGCGCATTCGACGTAGTTAGCTTGTTTTGAGTACCCAATGCCTCCTGAAGCGCAACTTCCACTTCCCCTTCTTCGAGCGCCTTCTTCGAGCTTTCGAGCGCGCGCGAAAGGTTAAGGAGCTCGTCTTCGGAAATTGAGCCTCGCAATTCTCTCAGCTCCAGCTCTGCTTCAAATTGAAGAAGAATAGCTTCTGCTGCTTTTGCATGAAGAACTGCAAGCGAAATATCTCCTTCGCCAAGCAAAGAGGAAGCGCTTGAAAGGTGCGAGTTCACCTTCTTTGCGGTTTCGGAGTCTAACGGAAGGGAGTCTGCATGTACGCGCACGCGCTCTGCGTAATCCTGCGCTTCGAGCTCTGCGGATGAAAACTCCTCGTCTTCGGGAACGAGCGTTGCGTTGACGAAGATGGAGTAGTTGAATTCAGAAGGCTCGTTGAGGCGCACGAGCAGAGGAATCGCGTAGCTTGGCTCTGCCAAGCAGTCGTAGTTTTTGAGAGTGCATGTAAGCAGAAATTGGGAGCGGTTGAATTTCAGCGAGTCTTTTGAAAAGCTCACGGGTGCGCTTGCTTTAGGCTCCATTTCTACGTAAACGCGCACTTCATTTCCGCGCAGGCCTTTGAGCGCCTCGCTTGGAACTGCCCACTGAACGCTGATTACGCTTTCATAGTCGTAGTTTGGAAGCATTCTCTCGGGAAGATAGCTCGCGTTCACGCTTACGAGCGAAGATTCGCCGACTACTTCAAAGTTCAAGTTTTCAGTTTGAGTGAGTGCACTGGAAGAGAACGCTAATAGGAAGGTTAGAAGAAGCGCGAAAAGAATTGTGTGTTTATGTGCAAAAGTAAGCATCGGATTATGTTTAATGGCAGGAGGTAGAATATAAAGTTTACTGAGAAGAACAAGTAACGCGGACTCCTTTAACGAGAACGCTTGGAGCGAGCACGGGTGTATCGGCTTCCCAACTAACTATCTGTTTTCTCTGCTTTTCGAGCGCGCCTGTGTTTTTGAGAATGTTGAGCATGGAATCAGTGATTCGAATTCCCTGAACTGCGCCTGCAATCTTTCCGTTCTTTATCTCCAAAATTGCATCGCGCGGAATCGTTGAAAACTCGCCTTTTTCGTAATTCTGGAAGCGAGTGTACCATGTGTTCGTAATCAGCAAGCCGTTCTTGGCTTCTTGAAGAAGCTCTTCGCTTGAGAGCTCTCCTGCGTCGAGAACTAGGTTGTGGGCTGAAGGGGAAACTAACCCAGCGCTCGCAGTTGTCTTTGTTTTGTAGCGCACTGCTGTTGAAGTGTTGTGGAGAAAAGTTTTGAAAACTCCATGCTCGAGAATTTTGTTCGCGCGCGTTGGGACGCCTTCTTCATCGAACTCTGTTGAAGAATAGCCGTTTGGAAGGCGCGCATCATCAACTAAGCTTACGCATTCGCTGGCAACGCGCTTTCCAAGCTTTCCGTTTAGGAAGGAATGGCCCGTTTCAGCTGAGAAGATAGAAGCAGAAGAGCCAACTTCGTCGAGGAAGCAGGCAAGCGGAAGAGGCTCAATAATTAGATTGAAAACTCCTTCCTTTCCG
>JBDROI010000070.1:0-2440 GCA_043810245.1 Microcaldota archaeon | reverse complement strand
AACCTATTTAAATTTAATGCAGGTGGAGTTGCCAGTTTTTCAGCCGCGCCTGATTTTATTAACACGTCAATAGGGCAGATATGCGAAATATCGTGTATTTGAATTGCCGCTCTGCTGGCGCTTTCAAGTGCTAGCACCCCGAAACGGTGAGACCGATGAAGGTCGGCACGAGAGAAGGGTGGCCTAGCGAGGGTGAGGAGGTGATCACCACGTATGGAAAGTCCAACGTAGTTTTTAGCATAGGATGGACCAGGCTCGCCGCCTAGACCTCCCGGACAAAGTGGCGAAAAAATTATATCTTCTCCAACTTTTAGTTTTGCTGAGAGCATAAAAACGTAGCCATTTCCGCATTCCTTGATGTCAAATGTTGGCTCTCCGTCTATGAAGCCGTGAGGCACGAGAATTGTACCACGACGGTTCCCCTGAAACTTTTGAATTACTGGAAAGGTGTAGCTATGGCCAGTTTTTGGGTCTATGTAAACAATTTTTGTGCTAAGTTTCTTGTCCGATTCTTCGTAGGCAGTGAGAGGACCTACCCACGCGGGGTAGTATTCCATTTCTCCTTTCCATGTATCGGTTAGAAGTCTTTGGCGCAATAGTTCTTCTGAGGGAAGAATGAGTTTACGCTCATTGAGCGCTTTGATGGCTTCAAATAGAGTAAGCCCTTTGTTGTTGTCATACTGCGCAACGCCAATGACTCCGCCTTGTAAAGTTTTTATTGCCATTGTTTCACCTCTCCACACTCTCCCGGCTAGGTTGAGGTGGTTTCTACTATTCAAACCTGCGCATTGAGAAGGATTACGAGATTGAACGGGAGATAAGAAGCAGGAGGCTAAGCCTTAATTTTCTCCCGCACTTTCTGCAGGAACTCTTCCGCGGATTTTATGGCGAATTTTGCTTCGTAGTCTGAGATTACTCCGCTCGTTTCATACATTACGAGATGCCGCTTTGCCCGCATTTTATCGAATAGATTGATTAAATCCCTGTATTTAGCGCCGAGCTTGGCGTCTGCGTATGCTACTGCGGTTTTGTGCCGCTCTTCGCCAAGCGGAGCGTAGCCGTCGGAAAACATGAGAGCTCTTGCAGCATGAAGCATTGCGTTGTATGCGATGCTGAAAGACCAGTCAGCGTCTTTCTGCCCCTTCGCGGCACGAATGTCTTTTTCTGCTGCAGTTAGGCATTCCCGAGCGCGCAGTGCGTTGCTCTCGATTTGCTTCAGTTTTCCTTCTTTCAACAAATCGCTCAAATTCATCGAAATCACCGCGTGATTGAGATTTTTCGGCGCAAGCCGAATTTATCGAAATTACTTTGTGATTGAGGCTTTTTGAGCCAAAGATTAAGAATATCTTCGCTGCCAACCAGCATTATCTTCCTGCCTAGCGATATATTCTTGATGAATCCGCTGTTTCGCTTGCTCAAAAATTCGCGGGGCGGGTAAACTGCGTAGTTTATTTCTCTGCCCAGTATTTTTTGCAGGGGAAACAGCACGCGGTTTAGCTCATCTATTGAGATATTGCCCACTACCATTAAATCTATATCGCTGTTTTCCCTTTCAGCGCCCGAAGCAGAGGAGCCGTAGACGAATGCAAACATAATTTTGTTTTGCCTGCTGAGCGCGCTTCTGAGCGCGCTTCCTAGGCCTTCAGTTTTCATTACCATCAATTTCAGTTCTTCATAAATCGGGCATTTTTCGTTTGCCTGGTAGTATTTCAGGTTTCCCTTCGGGCGGGAAAGCAGTATGCCCGCTTTTCTTAATATTTCCAGCTCCCTTCGTATTGCATTAGTCGGCTCGTCGGCAAGGCGCGCGAGCTGGCGCACGTAGAACTCTGATTTTGGCTCCATAAATAGGAAAAAGAGCATTTTGCGCCTTACGCGCGAAGTTACCAGTGCGCTGAGCATGAGTAATTTATTTACTCAACTGTTTATAAATATTACTCAGTTAAAAAAACTCGTCCAAGCTTTTTTGCTTGTTCTGCAGGTTTCGCGCAGTATTTTCTTTTGCTTCTTTTTTCTGCTCGCGGAAGACGCTGATTTCTCCGTAAACTCCGTCGTAGCCTGGAAGAATGAAAACTTTTCCCTTCTGAACGCGCGCGACTCCTTCTGCGATTTTTTCGCTTGTTACTTTCTTTAGCTCTTCTTCGCTCGCTTCGAGCGCGTTGAACTCGCCGTTGAATGCGCTTGTAATTTTTCCGTATTCCTCTTGAACTAATTGCGTGCCTTCTCCTTTGCCGAGCGCGTCTGCGATGATTTCCTGAAGAGGAATTAGAGACTTGAAGGGAATTGCGTTTTCCGGAGTAAATCCTTCTGGGCGGTCGGCGAGCTCTTCAACGCGGTGGAGAACGCCTACTGTAAGCTTTTTTCCGCAAGCTGGGCAGATGTTCTTGTGCACGAGAGATTCGCGAGGCGAGAGGCGCATGTTGCAGTCTCTGTGCCCATCGAG
>JBDROI010000069.1:0-5444 GCA_043810245.1 Microcaldota archaeon | reverse complement strand
CGAACTTGCCAGTGAGTTAGTGCGTAGCTAAGAAAAGCTCTGCTTACTGCTCTTTCTTCATCAAAAGGTTCTCGGCTATTGCCGTGTAAGCAGGCGCGGCCATGAGGACTCCGAGAAACGCGCCCATGATTGTTGCGAGCGCGAACCCGATGATTTCTACTAAGCCGGAGAATAGAAGGGGAACCATCGCAATAATTGCAACGCTGCAGCGGCTGAAAACGATGAAGAGGGCTTTGCTTAGGCGCGATTTGGTTGCACTCGCGCTTTCTTCTTCACCTCCTGCGCTTTGCTTCTTCTTCAGAATTTCATCTGTGATTACAATTTGGTCGTCAACACTGCTTCCAACTGCCGCAATTATGCCGGCCATGGCTGCGAGGTCGATTGTGCCCACTGAACCGATTATGCACACGAGAATTATCATTTCAAGCGCGCAGATGAACATGATTGGGAGAATTACGCGCGGGCTTGCGTAGCGAAGTCCTACTATTAAGCCCACTGCAAGAAGCGCGAAGATTGCGCCGATTCCGCTGTAACGCAGGAATTCTGCGCCGAGAGGAGCTGGGATCGTTGTGATGCTTCCGAGCATAACTTCAACTGGAAGCGCGCCTCCGCTTAGAATGCTTTTCAAGCGCTTGGTTTCAAGCTCTGCATTGACCTGCTGGTCGCGCAGAGTTGCACCCGAAGCATAGCCGTCTATTCTGTACATTACGCTTGGGGTTCCTTCAGTTACGCCTGCTGTTAGCACGGGAGCAGTCTGCAAACCAACTGCCGCCCATCGCTGTAAATAGGATTTGGTTTCTGAAATTGAGTATTCCGGAATCATTTCTTCTTCAGTTTTTTCAACAAGCGTGTAGTTGAGCGCGCGCAGTTCGTTCTTTATTGATTCGCTTGTTTTCTCTCCAAGAATTACTTTCGTTTGGTTTGTGCGCGTGAAAAGAGACGTGTTTGTCTGTGCGAAATGCCCGCGGAGCGCTTCCCAGTTGTTGTCGAGAACGAGAATCGGAAGAATTTTTTCGTCTTTTGTGAGCGCGTCATCAACCATTGCCTTTGCGTCTTCATCAAGCGTTGCGTTGCCTCCAAGAAGTTCGCTCTTTGTAATTAAAACTACTGCGTCTTCAGGTCGGTCTAAGAACATGTAGAGCGGATAGTTTGCCTTTCCTTTGACTGTTTTTGCAAAGTGCTGTGCAGATTCCTGCGAAATTGCAAATGAAACAGACCAGGAAACGCGGTTGTTTATTATTTTTGCAGCATCTTTGGTTATGCTTCCCTTGATTACCCCTTTGTCTGAAACTGCAAGCTTGCCGTCAACGATTCCTTCAAAGCGCCCTTCTTCTTTTAGAATGGAGCTTAAGCGCGAGACGAGCTCTGAATCGCTTTTGGGAACTTCAACGTGAATTTCGTTGTTTCCAACTCCGCGCACAACTACCTGGGTCATTCCGTAAGCAGAAACTCGAAGCTTGATTGCAGTAACAATTTCATCCATCATATCTGGAGAAACGGGCTGTTCAAGGATGATGGGGATTCTCGTGCCTCCTTCAAACTCAATTCCAAAGTGCGCTCCGCGCAGAAGCAGGAGAAGAATGGAGAAAGCTACCACTGCAAGAATGACCTGAATTCTGCGGTCTTTGATTAGAGTGCGCACAAGACTGCTCATGTTATTCACTTGCCTCTTTTTTTCCTTTTATTCCAAGAACATTTTCAAAGTACCATAAGCTGATTACAGCGTGAATTCCCCAGGTAATGAATAGATCGCCAATCAAGCCGAAGATTGCAACGATAGAAATCTGGTAGTAGGTTGAGATGTTGGTGAGCTTTGCTAGTATGAAGAGAACGATGAATGAAGTGAGCGCCGCGGAAGTCATTGTAAACCCGGTGCGCATTGCTCCCTGGGCGCGCACTCGCGGAGTGTCTTCCTTTGACTTGAAAAGGCGGATTGCGAGCAGAATGTCTGTGTCGAGCGAGTAGCCGATGAGCATAAGAAGAGCTGCAAAGGAGGGAAGAGTAAGAGGAACTTGGAAAAAGCCCATGAAGCCGAGAGCAATTAAAACATCACCAGCCGCCCCCATGAGAACTGAAAGCGAGGGAATGCTTCCAAAGATTACGAGAATTGCGATGAGCGCTATCAGGAGCACTAGAAGGAAGTTCACGTTCAAAATGAATATGAGAACAAAGGCAATAAGCGCGATGATGAGCGAGTATTGGAGCTTCTTTTCCGAGAACGAAAAGAGGCGGAGAATTAGGAAAACGGCAATTGTTGAAAGAATTGCGGAGTAAACAACTGTGTTCACTGCTTTTTCTAAGAATGCCTCGCTGAGAGTTGGGCTCACGTCTTTAAGAGAAACGTCTGCAGGGTTGAATGAAACGCTCTTTTCAAGGACTCCGAGAATTGAAGATTTATATTTCTCTTTTGCACTTTCAAGCGAGTCTTCCGCGAGCTTTCTGTATTCGCTCGGCATGCTTGCATTGCGCGTTATGTTTCCAAGGAACGGCTCGCAGTTCGTAAGAACTATTTCCGTGCTCGCATTTAATTCGCGCGCTGCAGTTCGCAGGTTTTGCTGGATGTCGCGAAGTTCGCGCTTGAATCCGTCTTTTTCCTCCTGCGTGTAGTTTCCATTTAGCGCGGAGTTGAGCTGGTCCTCGCTTACCTGGAGTCGCTCCAGAAGCTCAGTTTGTGCAGGAATTGCGCGCATTGCCTTTTCAGCGTCCGCAAGATTGCTTTGCTGGGCAATCTGAATTTCTACCATCTGCCCGCCAAGCGGAGTTGAGTAGGTTGAAACGGAAATGTCTTTTGCTCCGAGCTCTTCCAAACTCGCAGTGATATTTGCTTCGTCTACCGTGCTGTTGGTTTGAAGCGTAATCAGCATTCCTCCCTTGAGGTCTATTCCAGCCGGAACGCTGGTGATGAAGAGGAGCGAGAGCAGCATGAGCACTATCGCAGGAATTGCAAGTAAGCGGTAGTCGCCTTCGTAGATGTTCGGAAGTTTGAGCTCAACCATTTAGAATCATTCCGCGCAATTAAACGCCTTAGCAGAGAGAATATGGGCGTAAAAGCTTAATAAAGATACGGCGGGCTTGGGGGGAGCGCAGAGAGGAGGCAAAGAATAAAGAGTATGCCTGCAGGAAGAAAGTTAGGCGCACCTAAATGTATATAAAATTAGGCACGCCTAATATATCTATGGCTTCGCGAAACGAGCAGGACTACTTGAGGACTATTTACGAACTCCAGAGCAAAAAGGGAAGAGGAGTAAGAACGAGCGAAATAGCAGGGAAGCTCGAAATTTCGCTCCCTAGCGTAACTGAGATGATTGGAAAACTTCAAGCTAGTGGATTAGTGGAGCGCAAGCCGTATGGAAGCGTCTCTCTTACTGAAAAGGGCACGGGAGAGGCGCGCAAAGTTCTGAGAAGGCACCGCCTTCTTGAAGTGTTTTTCGCAAAACTGCTGAAATTGAGGAGAACGTTTCATAGAGAAGCGCATGAGCTCGAGCATGCAATTTCGCAGGAGGCGGAGATTAAGCTTGAGAAGCTTCTCGGAAACCCGAAGAGATGCCCCGACGATGATGAGATACCTGCAAGAAATGCGCGCGTAGTTTCGCTCTGCAATGCGCCGCCAGGGAAGCCGCTAAGGGTGCTTTTTACGAAGCTTGAGAGAAAAGAGGAGTTGACGCGCGTGAAGGCGCTTGGAATTGTGAAGGATGAAAAAGTAAGGATACTTGAGCGTGTTTCGAATGGGCCGCTCGTTTTGCTTGTAAAAGGAAGCCGTATTGCACTTGGAAAAGAAGTCTGCTCGAGCATTTATGTTGAATTTAGGGAGTAAAGGAGTGAAAAAATGAGAATGAGAAATAGGCGAAGATGGCGCGGCGGTGCGAATTGCTGCAGACGAGAGAGTGCAAAAGGCGGCGCGGAGATTGCGCTTGCAGGAAACCCAAACGTAGGCAAAAGCACGCTCATGAACCATCTCACGGGCGTAGGCGCAGTTGTTTCCAACTACCCTGGAACTACTGTTGAGGTTACTGAAGGAAACACTACGTTTGAAGAAAAAACGCTTGGAGTTGCAGACCTTCCTGGAATTTACTCGCTGAAGTGCTCGAGCGAAGATGAGCGCGTTGCCCTTAAGTATGTAAGAGAGCCGAGCACAAAAGTTGCAGTTAATGTTGTCGATGCAACTAAGCTGGAGCGCAATCTTTTCTTAACGCTTCAGCTTCTTTCGATGAATATCCCGCTCGTTGTTGCGCTCAATTTTTACGAAGAGGCTGAAGACGAAGGAATTTTGATAGACGCGCACAAACTTTCCTCGCTTCTTGGAGTTCCGGTTGTTCCAATAGACGCGCTGCGCGGAGCGGGAATTGAGGAGCTTATGGAGGAAGCAGTGAAGATGTTTGCAGAAGGCAGCAGAAAAGAGCGCAGCGCGCACTGCATTCCAAAAGAAGAGGAGGAGGAAGTTTACAAACGGGCTTCAAAAATCGCAGGCGCGGTGATTGCGCGCGGAAATATGCGGGGAGGAAGAAAACGCGAGATGGGGGAAATTTTGGATAGGGTTACGACTGAACCGCTGAGCGGAACGATTATTATGCTCGTTGTGCTCGCCGCGCTGTTTGCCTCGCTCTTTGTTTTTGGAAGCAGGCTTTCGGAGCTTATCGGCTTTCTTTTTGAGGGATATGCGGCGCCTCTTCTCGACTCCGCAATTGCGCTTGTTCCAAACTCGCTTGCGCAGGCAATGCTTCATGCCGCGCTCGTTGACGGAATAAACGCAGGTTTGCAGATTGCAGTTCCGTACGTGTTTGTTTTCTACTTCATTATGGCAGTTCTTGAGGACAGCGGGTATCTGCCGAGAATGGCTTTCCTGCTCGATAAAGTAATGCATAGAATGGGGCTCCATGGAAAAGCAGTGATTCCGATGATGCTTGGTTTTGGGTGCAGTGTGCCTGCAATACTTTCTACGCGCGTGCTTCCGAGCAGGCGCGAGAGACTCCTCACTGCAATTTTGATAACGCTCATTCCGTGCTCTGCGCGCACTGCAGTAATATTGGGGGCGGTTGGCGCGTTTCTCGGCTGGGAATATGCGCTTTCAATTTATGGGGTGATATTGGCGCTCATTCTTCTCACGGGCTTTGTTCTTGGAAAAATGATTCCAGGCGAGCGGCTTGGGCTGATAATGGAGCTCCCTCCATATAGGGTGCCCGCGCTGAAGAATGTGTTTGCTAAAACGTGGATGAGAACTGCTGATTTTGTGTTTGCGGCGTTTCCGCTCGTGATTGCTGGCTCGGCAATTCTGGGAGGGTTGGCTGCGCTTGGAGTCCTTCCCGTGCTCGTTGCTCCGCTTGCTCCAGTTTTTGAAGTGTGGTTAATGCTTCCCCCGTCTGCGGCGATAACGCTCATTTTCGGAATTTTGAGAAAGGAGCTCGCGCTTGAGATGCTGGTTGTTTTGGGAGGGAGCACAAATCTTC
>JBDROI010000068.1:0-4072 GCA_043810245.1 Microcaldota archaeon | reverse complement strand
CAGACTCAAAATATATTTTTGGTTCACAAAGGGCAGTGAGCTCGCTGTTTTCAATGAAGTGCTATAATTCAAATTCGCTCACGCGCTGTTTCGAAGTAGACGCATCTACGAAATGCTCGGATTCGTATTTCTGCCACAACTGCGAAGGATTAAGCGAAGCGATGTTTTGCTTTAATGCAAAGGCAAAGAGGCATGCAATAGGAAATGCGGAACTGCCTCGCGAAAAATATGCCAAGGTGAAGAATGCTGTTGTTGAACAGATTGCTAGTGAGTTAGAGAGGAAGCACGAGCTGAAGTGGGATATTTTCAATGTGGGGTGCGCGAATACGAGGGGAAGAATTAATAAGAGGGTTTGAGATTAGTAAAATGGATGAATGTTTTGGCAGGTGATTTGAGTGAAGGTTGAGGAGAAAAATAAGCTGTTCATAACGCGCGTAGCTGATGCGCTTAAGCGCGAGAATTTTTCGGGAAAGGAAATTAAAAATGTGCGCAAAATTCTCGAGAATTCGGCTAAGAGAAATGTCATTGTTATTCAGGGAACCGAGAGCGCATTCAGAATAGCGCAGTTGACCAGCGAAGAAGTGAGGAGGCTTGAAAAGATTCTTGTTGATGCGTATAAAAAAGTCATGGAGGAGCAGGAGCCGTTTATACACGGAGAGCTTACCGAACTTGAGGACGTGCTTAAGCAGAAGGTTTCTACGCGAATGATAAAGCGGCTGGAGCTCGATTTAAGCAACTCGGACGAGATGCTCGTAGACGGCTTGCAGGAGGCGCTCACGAATCTGAAGATGCGCATTTCCGTGCCCGAGAAAAAGGTTGAAGAAAAAGTAGAACAAAAACAGGCTCGGAAGGATAATAGAAAAAAAATAGGGATGGTTCGGTGAGCTTTGCGCAGTTCGAAGTTTCAACGGGTGCTAGCGAGGAAGTGGTTGACATAACTGAAAAGGTTAGTGAGATGGCTGATGAGAGTGGGGTTAAAGAAGGAATCTGCCTCGTTTACGCGCCCCATGCAACTGCCGCAGTTATAATCAACGAACTCGAGCCGAATATTGAAAGAGATTATGTTAAATTTTTCGCGCGCTTTGTTCCAAAAGGAGATTACGCACACAATCAAATTGACGATAATGCAGAGGCGCATTTGAAGAGCGCGTTCTTTGGAAGCGGAAAATGCGTGCCGATTAAGGACGGAAAACTTGCCCTGGGAACGTGGCAGAGCATAATGCTCTGCGAGTTCGACGGGCCAAGAAAAAGAAGAGTTATTGTAGTAGTAAAGTAGGTGGACGCGATGAAGATAAAAAAAGTGATTGTGATTGCAAATAATAAGATTGGGGACGCACGCAAGCGAGAAGCGAGAGGTAAGCTGAAGAGAGAAGTAATTGAATTTCTGGAGGCGCGCGGAGTTGGAGTAGTTGAAGAAGCGGGCAAAGCAAATGCAGTTGTTACAATTGGGGGGGATGGAACGATTTTGTATGTAAAGCAGAAAATACAGGGGAAACCGATATTCGCAATTGGCGGGAAGTTCAGCGCGATATGCCAGACGAAGAAAACGAATTGGAAGAAGCCGCTTGAGCGCGCAATAGCGCGAGGAGCTGTTGAAAAAAGAAGCATGCTTGCGTGCTCATTTGACGGAAAGAAAAGCGAAGACGCGCTTAACGAAATCTGCGTCCGAAATAGAAGCTGCAGAGCGGTGTGGTTCGAGCTTACTGCTGGAAAAAAGAAGTTTGTGTTTCGTGCTGATGGAATTATTTTTGCAACGCCTACTGGTTCAACTGCTTATGCGTATTCGTGCGGAGGAAAACGACTTGCAAGAAACGCGCGAGGATACGAAATCGTTGCAGTTGCACCGTATAGGCGCGAGTTTAAGCCGCTTGTTATTAATGAACGGGAAAAGGCGCTTCTGCGCGTGAAATCACATGGGGAAATTGAAGTGGTTGTTGACGGGCAGTTTGGGCATAAGCTTCGAGGAAATAACGTATTGGTTTTCAAGAGCTCCAGGAAGACTGGATTTCTAAAAGCATAAGGTATATATTTAAGGATGCCATACATACTATTATGGCCGGGGAGAAACTAGTTTTGGTGAGCCCTAATTGTAGGGATTTGGAGATTAAAGGTGCAGAGATAGACATAAAGGTATTTCCCGACGGAGAGAATTACATAAGAATACCTGAAGACTGCACAAATAGAGATGTTGTTCTCTTTCATCGATGCTACCCTGACCAGGATAAAAGCCTTATACAGCTCTTTCTCGCGATTTATCAGATAAATGAGATGCACGCAACGAAGATTACTGCAGTTGTTCCCTATCTCGCGTACGCGCGCCAGGATAAGCGGTTTTTGGACGGAGAAGCTGTAAGCTCGCACATAATCTATGGTATGCTTAAAACGCCAGGGTGCGATGAATTGGTTACGCTTGACTGCCACTTCTTGAAGGAGACCGGCACGTTCAAATACAACGGAATCAGAATTGTAAATTTGACTATGGCTGAGGAGCTTCTCAAATATTTGAAGCCAAAGTGCAAAGACCCGCTGGTGATCTCCCCTGATGAAGGAGCCCGCTACTTAGTTGAAAAGGAGAAGGATGCAGGAGTCATGAAGAAGGTGCGCGGGACGTATAAAACAGTTGACGGCTCTTCGTTCCGCGAAGTAGAAGTGCATAGCATGGAGTTTGATGTTAAGGATAGAGACGTGATTATAATTGATGATATTATTTCTACAGGCGGCACGATGATAAAGGCAGTAAAAGCCTGCAAGGAGCACGGAGCCAATGACGTATATTGTGCTGCAACGCATGGCCTGTTTCTAAAGGGCTCGCTTGACGAGCTTTATCGAGTTGGAGCAAAGGAAGTTGTCTGCAGTGATTCGATTCCTGGAAGAGCATCGAAGGTGCAGATAAAAAATGTTATGAGCAGTATTTTGTGATGCTATGACGTTGCATGCAAAAATGGAGAAACTGCTGGCGCAGATTGGCGAGAGATGCCGTGATGTTGATAGAAAGCAGGGTGAATCTTTTTTGGGCGCGCTGGTTGGCGCAAAAAGAATTTTTGTTTGCGGAGCTGGAAGAAGCGGACTCGTAGCGCGCTCGTTTGCCATGAGATTGATGCATTTGGGAATGCAGGTTTATGTGGTTGGAGAAACAACTACGCCAGCTGTTGAAAAAGGCGACTTGTTTGTATGCATCTCCGGCTCAGGAAGAACAACTTCCATTGTTGCAATTGCAAAGGTAGCAAAGGATAAGGGAGTTAGTGTTGCTGCCATAACTTCTCATTTGGATTCTCCAATAGGCACGCTTGCTGACTGTGCAGTAAGAATAAAGGGAAGAAAAGTGGAAGAAGAAAAAGAGAAGCGCGATTATAATGCGAGGCAGTTGACTGGGGAACATGAACCAGTAAGTCCGCTTGGAACGATTTTTGAGCTCTCAAGCATGATGTTCCTCGATTCTGTAATTTCCGAGCTTATGGAACGGATAAACAGAAGCGAAGAGCATATGAAAAAGCTGCATAATAACCTTGAATAGGATGGTTTGGTTTGTGGATATGGAAGTATTGCTTCTCATCTCGCCTGAAAGCGGGTGCGGTGCGTTTCAAGCAAGAGTTTGCCCTAAGGTGAGAATTGCAAGCAACGCGTATGTTTTTCCCTTAAGCGCGCTTGAACTTGTAAAATCGCTCGCGAGCAAAAAAACAAAGACGCTGAGTGCAAGTTATGGAGAAGGACTTGAAGAAGCTAACGCGAGCTGGCTCGCGCAGAAGCGAGTTGCTGTTGATGTGCGCGGGATAAGCTATAGCGTAGGTTTTGGCGAAGAGATGAAGCTCCTAAAAAGCTGGAATGCCCATGGAGTAAAGGATGATGAAGAAAGGGAGTATAAAACGCGCGTAGGTGTAATTGCGAGCGCGTTTGAAAAGTGGAAGGAGTTTATGTTTAAAACCAAGGAGCTCGAAGAGCTTGAGAACGCGCTTGGCGAACTGCACGCGTAGCAAAAAAGCGAAGACAGTTTTGTTGACAAGCATTCAAATCTTGAGCGCAGGGTTTCAAAGGAGCAGGAGCAGTTCGAGAGCGAAGTAATTCCAATGCTCAA
>JBDROI010000067.1:0-3626 GCA_043810245.1 Microcaldota archaeon | reverse complement strand
ATCCTGTGGCTTAGCGCCTCCGTGAGTTCGAATCTCACCCCCCGCATATATTTTAATCTGCTTCTTCCATAGTCTATTTCGTATGGCATACAATGCGCTTCTGCGCGAAATCGAGCGCTTGAAAGAAGAAGGCTATGAATTTACGGATGAAAAGCCCACATTCTGGCAGGCATACTCTCCAGCATTCACCTCCGCGTTCATTTTCTCGCTTCCTTTAATCATCCTTCCGCTTGCAGACGCAACAATAAAGCAGAAAATCCTAGAAAATGCAGATTCATTTTTCGTAGGCGGGCTCTACATAATCTTTTCGCTTTCCCATCTTCTAAGCGATGTTTTCGGAGTTCTTGCAGCACCAGTAACTCTCTTCTTAGGTCTGCTGTTCATATTCCTTCCATTTGCGCTCCTGCGCATGCTCGCGCGCTCCGCACCCAACTCAAAATACCTGAAAATAACAGACTGGGTTAAACTTGGAGCAGTCTACGGAATCACGCACGGAGCAATAGCAATTCTCGCGTTCTACGCGCACTACTCCTACTTCTCGCTCAACTTTATTTCCTCAGTAATCGGCCTAGGAATAGTTGAGTCCATCATTCTCACAGTTCTTGTTTTCGTTGCCGTAATAAGCTAGATTTTTCTCGCAAAAACTAGATAAGCAGTGTGCCACAACCCCTTCGTATCCGGTCTAATTCCCTGCTCGCGTACGAGCATCTCGCGCGTTATGCACTCGAGCGTGAAAATCTTCGTGAACTTGTTTTTCTCGCACTCATTTACAAACTTCTTCACCTGCTCAACATGCGGAAGATAGCCAACCAAGCACCCGTTGCTCTTCAGCTTTTTGCTCGCGTTTTTGACTACTTTATTCGACTCAGCCAAGTCAAGCGTAATCAAGTCAACTCCTTTTTCGCGAACTCCTTTGAACCCTTTGAAAACATCCTTTCGAATCACAACAACATTGCTAAAACCAGCGCGCGCAATATTCTTCTTAACTAAATCTGCGAAATCTTCCTTCCACTCGTAAGTATAGACTTTCTTTGCAACATTTGCAAGCGAAATTGCGAGCCACCCGCTTCCAGCTCCCGCGTCAATAACTATGCTCTCCTTTCCAACTCCGGAATGCGCGAGAATCATTCCAATATCTTTAGGAAGAATCACCTGCGGGCCTCGTTTCAGCTTCTCGAGAAGCGGGTTGTAATACATCATAAAAACACCGTGCGCATGCGCTCGTGTGCATATTAATAAAACCTACATCTTAAATATACACTGTTTTTGTCAGCTTTAACGTTCTTGGGGGATGCAGCATGTCTGGAGCTATTATCGTTGGCGCTCAGTGGGGCGACGAAGGAAAAGGAAAAATTGTTGATTATTACGCGGAAAAAGCGGATTTAGTTGTGCGCTACAGCGGAGGCAACAACGCCGGGCATACTGTAGTTGTAGCGGGCAAAACCTACAAATTCCATCTCATGCCTTCCGGAGTCGTGCGCGGAAAGCGCGTGGTAATAGGAAACGGAGTTGTCGTTGACCCAGAAGTTCTTCTTGAAGAAATAGCAAAACTGCGCGCAGAAGGATTTGAGCCAGACCTTTTGATAAGCGAGCGTGCGCACATCATTCTTCCAGTTCACAAACAGCTTGATGGAGGCGCGCAGGAAAAGGCAAAAGGAAAATGGAAAGCAGGAACAACAAAGCGAGGAGTTGGTCCTTGCTACATGGACAAAGTTGGGCGCTTCGGTGTGCGCGTTGCAGAGCTCATGAACCCAAAATCATTTGCAGAAAAACTCGATGTTCTTCTTCCAATTCAGCAGAAAATTCTCAAGAGCGTTTACGGGGAAGAATTGGAAACGAGCAGAGAAGAAACAATCCGCAAATATTCCGATTACGCTCAGCAGTTGAAAAAATACGTAGGCGATGCGAGCAATGAAATAAACAACGCTCTGCGCGCGAAGAAAAAAGTTCTTTTTGAAGGCGCCCAAGGAACAATGCTCGACATCGACCACGGCTTATACCCATACGGAACTTCGAGCAACACGAGCGCGGGAGGTGCGCTAACCGGAGCGGGCGTAGGACCGAGCGCAATCAACGAAGTCATTGCAGTTGCAAAAGCTTATGTTTCGCGCGTAGGCGAGGGACCCGTGCCTACTGAATTAGGAACTTACGAGCAGGCAAAAGGCGAGAACAAAGACGAGCCGATTTCAAGCGAAGACGTCTCGCGCGCGGAAAAAGGCGACGAATATTTCCTAGGAAAATACATGCGCAAAAAAGGCTTTGAGTATGGAACAACTACTGGGCGCCCAAGGCGCTGCGGCTGGTTCGACGCGGTTACTGTTCGCTACGCAGTTGCAGTCAACGGCTTAACTGGCTTAGCGATTACAAAACTCGACACGCTTGGCGGGCTGAAAAAAGTGCGCATCTGTGTTGCGTACGAACTCAACGGCAAGAAAATTGAAACACAGCCCGCTGATGTTGAAAGCTATGCGAAGTGCAAACCTGTTTACGAAGATCTCGACGGCTGGGAAGAGCTAAGCGAAAAAGAGTGGGAAGCGCTCGCGCGCAAAGGCTATGATGCACTTCCAGCGCAAATGCGTGCATACGTCGAGCGGATTTCAAAGCTCTGCAGTGTTCCAATCTACTTGGTTTCAATCGGCAGAGGGCGCGAGAGCACAATCGTGCTGAAAGATGTCTTTTAATACCTAAATGTGCATATACTAATACATGCCTCAGTAGCTCAGTGGTAGAGCGGCTGTCTTGTAAATTTTTCTTTCTTTGTCCGCAAAGAAAGAAAACTTTAAGCAAAAGAAAGAAAAACGAAAACGAAGTTCCGAGACGGGTTTACCCTTCACGTTTCAATGCCTTCATCCTTCCGTGGGGAGGGTCAGGAGGAGCCTGAAACTGGGGAGGGGGCACCCCTCCGCGGTTCGGGAAAACAGCAGGCCGGGAGTTCAATTCTCCCCTGAGGCTTACCGACCCTTTCTTTCTTGCGAAGAAAGAAAGTGTTAGGCTATCCCAAAGAAAGAAGACGATTAACTAGATATCCAAAGGTGTTTTACATCGTTGACGCAACACTCCCTTCATGGCTCTACGACTTTTACAAGCACGAGAAAATCTGGAACTGCGAAAAGCTTTCGAGCGCGCAGAAAAAAAGAATAATTGAAATAGAAAAAGCAATCTCAACCTACAGCCTAGAGTTTGAGCTAGATCCAATGCAATTGCGCGCGCTCATGGCAAAAGAGTCTTCTTTCAACCCAAACGCGCGCTCTCCAAAAGGAGCTCTCGGCTTGATGCAGCTTCTTCCGGAAACTTTTCACGAACTCTGGAGCGAGCTCCTCAAACAAAAGTCTACAAAACAGTCCAAATTTCCTATTGCTCAGCCAAAAAAGCCCAGCCCTACTAACATAAGCCACAACACGCGGGCAGGTGCATTTCTCTTCTCCAAGCTCCTGCTTGAATTCTCAGTGTACGGAGAAAAGCAATCCTTCGAGCTTGCGCTTGCAGCCTACAACTGCGGGCCAAACAGAATACGAAGACTCCTAAGCAAGCTGAAAGATTCACAAAACTACGCAAAAGAAATTCCGCGCGAGACGCGCAACCACATAACTGTAACAAACCAGCTCGTTGCTCTTCAGCAGAACCTC
>JBDROI010000066.1:0-2099 GCA_043810245.1 Microcaldota archaeon | reverse complement strand
TTTGAGAATTGTTGAAATTACTGGAATGGATACGCAGGCAGACGGCGGAACGCACGTGAAAAACACGCGCGAAATAGGCAAAATAGGGATTCTGAATTTGGAGAACAAGGGCGCAAAAAACAAGAGAATTTATTTTACGCTTAGGGAGTAGAAGAAGCCAGCCAGCTTATGTATTTTTCAACTCCTTCCTTGAGGGAGTTTTTCGGCTTCCAGCCTAACTTTTTGATTTTTGAGCAGTCCAAGAGCATTGCGCGAACGTCTCCAACCCAGCCGCGTTCGCCGCCGGTGTATGAGTAAGCAGGCTTACTCTTTAGTTTCAACGCAGCGCCAACAAAATCTGCAATTTCGTTTACTGTGCGCGCTTCATCGCTTCCAATGTTGTAGAATTCAAAAGGCGCGCGCGCTATTTGCCCATCAGGGCAAATGCGCGGCGCAATCGGAACAACGGAGGTTCCGATGCGCATTTGGACGGGGCGCCGTCCAAATTGCGCTTTCGGCGAGGAGCCGAAAGACGCGCGCTGTTTTGAGTGCGCGAGAAGAGTTGCGCTCACGCAGTCGTCTATATATAAGTAGGATTTCTTCTGCAAGCCGTTTCCTAGCATTTCGAGCTTCTTTGGATTCGCGCGCAGTTTTTTGAAGAAGTCGAACATTACTCCATGAGAACTTCGCGGGCCGAAGATGTTGGCGTAGCGGAGAGCTAAGCACTTCATTCCGTACGTGTGCGCATAAGAGGAAAGAAGCGCTTCGCAGCAGAGCTTTGAGGCGCCGTAGTTGCTTATTGGAATTGTCGGGTAATCTTCTGGAGTTGGAAGAATTTTTGCTTCCCCGTAAACTGTTGAAGTTGAAGCAAAAACTACCTGCTTAACGCTGTTTTTTCTGCATGCCTCGAGAACGCTCAGCGTGCCTTCAATGTTCGTGCGGAAGTGCTCGCGAGGGCGCTCGGCGCTCTCTTTAACTAGAGGATCCGCGGCGTAGTGGAAAACTGTTGAAATTCCGCGCGTTGCCTCGAGCATAAGTTCGGAATCGAGGATGTCGCCTTTGAGAACGCTCACGCGCTCGGTGTTCAAATTCTCGAGCTTTCCAGAGCATAAATTATCTACAACGAGAACCTCTTTTTTCTGCTTGAGAAGCGCATCGCATAGGTGCGAGCCTATGAAGCCCGCGCCTCCGGTTACGAGAATCTTTTTAGCCATGGGAGTAGATTGAGCGAAGAGAGTTTAAAAAGCTAAATGTCCAATAAGTAGGCGGGGGGTATTTGAGTGAAAATAAGCATAGTTGGAACTGGCTACGTTGGAATAGTAAGCGGAGCGTGCTTTGCCGAGATTGGCAACGAGATAATTTGCGTTGATGTTGTGAAGGAGAAAGTTGAGCTTATCAACTCGGGGAAAAGCCCTATTTTTGAGCCCCAGCTTGAAGAAATGATAGCGCGCAATTTGAAGCAGAAAAGACTGCGCGCTACGCTGGATTTGCAGGATGCAGTGAAGAATTCTGAGATTACGTTTATATGCGTAGGAACGCCCCCTCAGCCGAGCGGAGAAACCGACTTGAGCTATATTTATGGAGCAGCAGAAGGAATTGGAAAGGCGCTCAAAGAGAAGAAAGAGAAGCATGTCGTTGTTGTTAAGAGCACCGTGCCTCCAGGCACAAGCGAGCGAGTTGCTGAGATTGTTGAGAAGCAAAGCGGAAAGAAGCGCGGAAAAGAATTTGGAGTGTGCATGACTCCCGAGTTTTTGCGCGAGGGAAATGCTGTTTATGATTTCATGAACCCAGATAGAACAGTAATTGGAGGCGAGAATGCAGAAGACATTGAAAAGGTTGCCTCGCTTTTTGCGCGCTTCAAGGCGCCCATAGTTAAAACGAATTTGAGAACTGCGGAAATGATAAAATATGCGAGCAATGCGTTTTTGGCAACGAAGATTTCTTATATAAATGAGATTGCAAGCATCTGCGAGAAGCTCGGAATTGATGTTTACGAAGTTGCAGATGGCGCTGGCTTTGATAAGAGAGTCGGGAGAGCGTTCTTGAACGCAGGCGCTGGCTGGGGCGGCTCATGTTTTGGAAAAGACGTGAAGTCGCTTGTTTTTACTGCAAAGAAGAAC
>JBDROI010000065.1:0-2541 GCA_043810245.1 Microcaldota archaeon | reverse complement strand
GCTATTGTAGATGCGCGGTGTGGGCCTATGGAATACGAATTCGTGAACTGGGAGGAAGTAGACGCGATGTGCAAACAGCTCGCTAAACAAATTAAGGCATCCGGCTTCAAACCCGACTGGATTGTTGGGATTGCACGCGGTGGCTTGGTGCCTGCGCGTCTGGTTTCGGACTATTTAAAGAACAGGCATCTTGCAATCATAAGACTCGAGTTTTATACCGCAGTAGGAGTAACTGGAGACAAGCCGCGCGTAACCCAGGAAATCGGCGTAGACATTGAGGGAAAGAAACTGCTCATAGTTGACGATGTTTCAGACACGGGAAAAAGCTTGAAGCTCTCGCTCGAGTATTTGAAGAACGCGGGCGAAATAAGAACCGCAACGATGCATTACAAGACGCATTCTATTCACAAGCCGGATTACTTTGTTAAAACCACGGGCGCGTGGGTTGTTTACCCGTGGGAGCTCAACGAGTCCATTAATGGAAAGAAAAAAGCAAAGCTGAGGGACGACGTGCGAAAAGGAAACTAATGTTAAGAAGGTGGTTAAAATGAAGAGCTACAAAATTGCGGTAATTGGCGGAGACGGAGTTGGGCCAGAAGTTATACGCGAGGGTAAAAAAGTTCTTGAAGCTGTTTCTGACAATTTCAAACTAGAATGGATTGATTATCCGTTCAGCGGAGGGCATTACTTGAAGACGGGCGTGCTTGTCACCGAGCAGGCGCTTGAGGAGATGGCAAAACTTGACGCAATTTATTTGGGGGCAATAGGGCACCCAGACTTGAAGCCGGGAATAATTGAGAAAGGTTTGCTCTTGAAAATGAGATTTTTCTTTGACCAGTATGTTAATTTGAGGCCTGTGAAACTTTACGAAAATGTTCCGTGCCCGCTTAAGGACAAAGGACCGAAGGATGTTAATTTCTACGTTGTGCGCGAGAACACCGAAGATTTCTATGTTGGAATTGGAGGCTCGATGAAAGAAGGAACTAAAGACGAAATTGCAACGCAGACTGGAATTATCACGTACAAAGGCTCGGAGCGCGTGATGCGTTATGCGTTTGAGCTCGCGAAAAGCAAGAAAATGACGCGCGTAACAAGCTGCGACAAGGCGAACGTACTCACGAGCGTCTATGGATTATGGAGAAGAGCGTTCAACGATGTTGCAAAGGATTATCCAGGAATTGAAACTGAGTTTTCGTTTGTTGATGCAATGACGCAGTGGTTTGTTAGAAAGCCGGAGTGGTACCAGGTTGTTGTTGCGCCTAATATGTTCGGCGATATTATAACAGACCTCGCGGCAGCAATTCAAGGCGGAATGGGCTTGGCTCCAGGAGCAAACATAAACCCCAAAGGAGTTTCAATGTTCGAGCCGATTCACGGAAGCGCGCCCAAGTATACTAATCAGGATAAAGTGAACCCAATGGCGTGCATTCTTGCTGGTGCGCTCATGCTTGAGCACATTGGAGAAAAGAAAGCAGGAGACAGAGTTGAGCGCGCGGTTGAGCTCGTGCTTAAAGAAGGAAAAGTGCGCACCTACGATATTGGCGGAAAGTCTAAGATGAGCGAAGTAGGCAGCGCGGTTGCCAAAGCAGTTGAGAAAGTTTAGGAGCAAGCAAACTACTGCTTGTTTGGAATTGCTCCTCCGTTCGGTACGCCTGTTTTTGCGCCGACTGCTTCAGGTCTTGGAGGCAATAGATGCAAGTCTCCGCCTTTGAGATCGTTCGCTTTTCTTATTTTCACTGCCCTGCTGTATTCGCCTATTTTTTCGCAGATCTGCGCAGCAGTTTCAGAAGCGCCTATTTTAGTTTTGTCTTCTGCAAGCTTGTCTACGCACGTGAGAAACAGCGCGTTTGAATCGACAGAGAGAAAGTTCCACAATGAGGAGGTAGAGCTGGCGGATGCATTGTCAAAAACTGTTGAAAAGACATTCACATTAATTGCAAGCGCGCTCAAGAGCTTGCCTGCGTCGTTGCTTATTGAGATGCGGAAATCAGACTCGCGTTTACTACTATCGCGGTGGCTGACCACTGAGTCCAAGAGCATGTCAGTGTGGGAAGAGCCAAGAGTAAACAAACGCGCCAGACACGAGGGCTCAAAACTTCCGAGCATTTTGTAGGCGAGGTCTTTTGCGCAGTTGTCATCCCTATTTGATATGTAAGATTTGATTCTGCCAAGAATATTGCAAAGTGTATCGATGTTGGTGTGCGCAACGATTGCATCTATAGTTTTCGTGCAGGAAACTCCGCGAAGGAAGTAATAGGGACTTAGTGCGCTTTCGTTGACGCTTTCTGTGCTTATACTTGATACGATTTTAACCATTGACTCAACAAGCTTAGGGGGCGCAGCCATGAATAGTTTGTCAAAGATTGCAGACTTGGTAGGGTAGCTTCCTGAGGGCGCTGCAGCTCGAAGGAAGCAGCGGGCCTGCGTTTCATCTGCATTGGCATAGTATTTGAGGGCTATTGTGAGGTTTTCGGGGCTCAAAGAATCCAGAACCTGCCTTAGTTTGCCTTCGAAAGAGGAGAAAGCAATCATTCGTTGGAA
>JBDROI010000064.1:0-9505 GCA_043810245.1 Microcaldota archaeon | reverse complement strand
CGCATGAGAATTCAAGAAAAGGAATATCGCGTGCAGAACCGAAGAAAAAGTTTGGAATGATTTAAACGCGCGCTGCTTCGAATCGCTTGAACGCGCGTACGTGCGCGCTCACACGCGCTCGCGCGTTCGATTTTCTGCGTTTTTTGCTACGGGTTTTTAAAACTATTTGCTCAAAAGAAAACTCCATGCAACTTATAATCTGCGAAAAACCGAGCGTAGCCGAAAAGCTCGCTGATGCAATTTCAGGAGGAAAGGCGAGCAGAAAGAAGGCAAATGAAATTACTTATTATATGGTGGAGCGCGATGGAAAAGAAATTGCAGTTGCTCCTGCTGTTGGCCATGTTTATGGGTTGAAGCAGAAAACAAAGGGTAGAGAATATCCTGTTTTTGACATTGAGTGGGTGCCTTCGTATAAAGTGAACAAAGACAGCGGGTACACGAAAGGATACTTGAAAAACTTAGAGGAGCTCGGAGAAGAAGCAGACGAGATTGTGAATGCTTCTGACTTTGATTTGGAAGGAAGCTTGATTGGCTATAATATAATTAGGTACGCGTGTGGAGGAAAGCCTGCAAAGAGAATGAAGTTCTCTGCGTTGACGCAGGATGATTTGATTGAAGCTTACGAGAATATGCAGGAGCTTGATGTTAATAATGCAAAGGCAGGAGAAACAAGGCATATGCTCGACTGGTTCTATGGAATTAACATGAGCAGAGCGCTCATGGGAGCAATTAGAAAGAGCGGAGCGTATAGAGTGATGAGCATTGGAAGAGTTCAGGGCCCTGCGCTTGAGATGCTTGCAAAGCGCGAGCGGGATATAAAGGAGTTCAAGCCCGAGCCTTATTGGCAGATTTATGCTTACTGCAGAAAGGTTGAATTTCTGCATGAAAGAAACAGGTTTGAAAAGAAGGAAGATGCGGATGTTGCATTCAAGAATTCGCGCTATGATGGAGTCGTTGAATCGGTTACTAAAAGAGAGTTTAAGCAGCCTCCGAACCCGCCTTTTGATTTGACATCGCTTCAGGTTGAGGCGCACAAAGTATTTGGGTTTTCGCCTGCGCAGACTCTTGAAATTGCGCAGACGCTTTACGAAAACACGTTCATCAGCTATCCAAGAACTGCTTCGCAGAAATTGCCTGAGAAACTGAACCTGCCAAAAATAATAGGCGCGCTTGCAAAGAACGAAAAGTACGCGCAGCTTGCGAACAAGCTCATTGAAGAAAAACGATTCAAGCCGCATGAAGGAAGCAAGGAAGACCCTGCGCATCCTGCAATATTCCCAACTGGAGTAGCCGGAAAGCTTGGCGAGCGCGAGATGAAGGTTTACGATTTGATTGTGAGACGATTCCTTGCGTGCTTTGCTGAACCAGCTACGCGCGAGAGCATGAACGTAAAACTGCTTTTAGGAACGGAGCATTATGGAGCTACGGGAGTGCACACGGTAAACGAAGGGTGGATTGCATTCTATAAGGATTATCTGAGGCTTGAGGAAGTAACGCTTCCGGAGTTTAAGGAAGCCGAAAAAGTTCGTGTTGATAAATTAGAGATGAAGGAGAAGAAGACAGAACCTCCGAAGCGCTTCACGGAAGCAAGCATCATCCAGCAGCTTGAGAAAAGAAGTTTGGGAACAAAGGCAACGCGCGCGAACATCATTGAAACGCTCTACAAACGAGGATATGTGATAAACAAGAGCATAGAAGTGACTCCATATGGATTGTCGGTCTGCGGAACGCTTGAGAAGTATTGCCCTGAAATTCTCGATGAAGAATTGACGCGAAAATTTGAGGAAGAGATGGAAGGAATTCAAGAGGGCAAAATCGATATGAATGCTGTGCTTGAAGAAGGAAAGCAAGCATTGGTTGTTCTGCTCGCGAAGTTCAAGGAAAAGGAGAGCGCTATAGGTGTTGAGTTGAATTCGGGGCTTAAAACAACCGAGATGCAGAAGAATACACCTGGAAAATGCCCTAAATGCGGGCAAAACCTGAGAATTATCTTTATGCGAGGAGGAAGAAGGTTTGTTGGGTGCACTGGATATCCAAAATGCCGAAATACTTATCCGCTTCCAGGAATGGGCATGATAACTACTACAAAGAAGGTTTGCGAGAAATGCAAGACCCCGATTATAAAAGTAAAAATGAGTAAGAGGAGAGCGTTTGAAATGTGCCTATTTCCAGGCTGTGAAACGAAAAAGAACTGGGGAAAGAAATGGGAAAAGAAAGAAGCAAAGCCGGAAAAGAAGGGCGCGATCAGCAAAATACGAGGTAAATGGGAAGACATAAAAAGGCTAGTGCTCAAACCGTAGTAGACGTTTTTTATTTTTCAGAAGCTTTTCAGAAAGAGTGTGGGGGTGTCAGAATGAAGAACAGCTTACTGCCAGCGTTAGAAGTTGAAAGGCTTATTAGAAATGCGGGCGCAGACCGCGTGAGCGAGGAAGCAGGAGCGAAGCTGCGCGAGCTTCTTGAAGACAGGGGAATAGAAATTGTAGAGAAGGCAATCGTAATAGCAAAATATGCGAAGAAGAGGAGAATTACGAGAAAGGAAATTGAGCTTGCTGTTTTGACTCTTTCTTAGTCTGCATTTTCTGTGTTTGCTCTATTCCTTTTCTTTCTTTGTTTTTCTGTTTTCTTATTTTTCTTTACTTTTTTGCCCAAAAGCTATGCTCTCAATAAATTGAGTTCCTACTCCTTTGTCCGTGAAGAATTCGAGCAGTAGTGCATGCTCTGCAGTTTCGTCTATTAAGTGCGCTTTTTTGCATCCATTGGTTACTGCAGAAATGCAGGATTTTACTTTTGGAATCATGCCCCCAGTTATAATTTTGGCGTCTATGAGCTGGAGGGCTTTATCTGAATCCAAAGTTGAGATATAGTTTCCGTCTTCTCCGCGAACTCCTGGAACGTTTGTCAGTATAGTAAGCTTTTCTGCGCCCAAAGCGCTCGCAATTGCCGCGGCAACATCGTCTGCATTGATGTTGTACGTTGAGTGGTCTTGCGCCCCAATTCCCACTGGAGAAATAACTGGAATGAATCCTTCATTAATTACGCATTTGAGAACGCGCGGGTATATTTTCACAACCTCCCCCACGAAACCTAAATTGGGAAGAGGTTTTGCTTGAACGAGCTTCTGGTCGCGCCCAGTAAATTCAACTGCGCGCACCTTGTTTTTCTTCAGAAGGCTGACTATGCGCCCATTGAGTTTTCTGTAAACATCGCGTATTACTGGGATTGCTTCGGTTGGAGTTATGCGCAGGCCGCTCGCATCATCGAATTCTGATTTTAGTCCTGCACGTTCGAGCGCTTTTGTTATGTCTGGGCCGCCTCCGTGAATGATTACTATTTTCATGCCGACGTTTTTCAGAAGAGCCACGTCGCGGAGAAGCGATTCTTCGCGAGCTTCGTCCAGCTTTGCATTTCTTCCGTATTTTATCACAATCGTTTTTCCGCTGTATTTCTGGATGTAGGGAAGAGCTTCTATTAGAGTTTGAGTTTTGGCCTCGAGCAAGTGCCCGTTGGCAAAGCTATTGTTAACAAAATTGCGCTCGTCTTTGGGGCGCGCTCTAAGAAAAGCGTTGTGCGTGTGCTTTGGCGGAGTAAAATGAGTTTGGTTTTGCGTAGTGATTTTCATTTTTTCACTGTTTTTCTAAACTTAAATTTTAATTACTCTGCGCGCAAATTGGTTGTGCGTGTGCGTCGGGATGCGCTCGCCAAAAGTAGCGGTTATTTTTTGCAGGGCAATTCTGTAGTGTGGATTGCTTGGAGTGGAAATTGATTGTGCTAATTCGCGGTGTTCTTTTGCTGCATTTGATAGGTAGCGCTCAATGAGGCCTTTGAGGCGGTAGTCCTCCTTTGGATCATCACGAATACGAGTTAGTACGTTTAGCGCCTTCGGAGAACTATGCACGATTTGAGAAAGAGCTTGCGCGATTATTACGCGCCCCAGGAAATGCTTTTCATCAGTCTCGGATTTGCAGAATGAAACAAAAACTAGCAGAATCTCATGCAGTTCTGAATTCTGGAGCGAGAATTTTACAAGCTCTCTGCCTGCTTCAAAGCGCGGGAGAAGCGTGTTGTAGAGCTGGGGGATGATGTGGCCGGCGAAGGAGCCCATGCTCTCAAAGGCTGAAGTGGGAGCATCTGCAAAAAATGGCTGTAGAAATTCGTTCTCTGCCCATATCTGCATTGTAGCGTGCATGCTGTCTTGCTTATACTCGTTCAAACAACCCACCTCCCAATCTTGACGTAGAGCTAATTTCTGTAGTGCACTTCTTAATAAACATTTGCATTAAAAATAGAGATGGGAGGGATTGAAATGGATTTGGTGCTCAGCAAACGTGCTCTTGGAATAAGTCCGAGCGCTACACTCGCAGTAACTGCAAAGGCAAAGGAGATGAAGAAACGTGGGATTGACGTTGTTGGTTTTGGAGCAGGAGAACCTGATTTTGATACCCCTGAGCACATTAAAGAAGCGGCGCGCGAGGCGATGAAAAAGGGGCAGACAAAGTATACGCCTTCTGGCGGAACGCTTGAGATGAAGGAAGCAGTTGTCCAAAAATTCAAGCGCGAGAATGGAATTGATTATTCTTCAAAAGAAGTGATGGTTTCAAACGGCGGAAAGCAGATTCTTTATAATGCACTCCAAGTTCTCTGCAATGAAGGAGAAAATGTAATACTTCCGACTCCATATTGGGTGAGCTATGAGGAGCAGATTAAGCTTGCGGGCGCAGAACCTAGGTTTATTGGAACGGACGCGCGCTTCAAGCTGAGCGCAGAAGCAGTTGCTGAAAAGATTGATGAAAAAACAAAAGCAATCATACTGACAAGCCCAAACAATCCAACGGGCGCAGTGATTGATGAACGCGAACTGAAAGCAATTGCAGAGCTTGCTGCTGAGAAAAAGATTTGCGTAATTTCTGACGAAGTTTACGAGCACTTCGCTTACGCGGGGAAGATCGCGAGCATCGCCTCGTTTGGAGAAGAAATCAAGGAGCTCACGCTTGTTGTAAACGCGGTTTCGAAAACTTATTCAATGACGGGCTGGAGAATTGGATACTGCGCCGGCGCGGAAAAAGTAATCAAAGCGATGGATGCATTCCAAAGCCATATTACGAGCAATCCGTGTTCCATAGCGCAGGCAGCTGCAATCGCTGCACTTAATGGACCGCAGGAGTTTGTTGGAGAAATGGTGCGCAAGTTTGAAAAGAGGAGAAATGCGATGGTTGGGGCGCTCAACAAATGCAAAGGAATGGAATGCACGCTTCCAGAAGGGGCATTCTATGCATTTCCGTCAATCGCAGGAGTAGGCATGGATTCCATGCGCTTTTCAGAGCGGCTTCTTGAAGAAGCAAAGGTTGCAGTTGTGCCCGGAGCAGCGTTTGGAAGTGATGAACACGTGCGCTTGTCATATGCAACTTCGATGGAGAATATAGAGAAAGGAATTGGAAGAATCAGGGAGTGGGCGGAAAAACTCTGAAGAACGTTTGAATAAATTTATAATATATGGAGGCGAAAGTAGGCACATGGAAGAAGAAATTGAGAGAGAGAAAGGCGCCGCACCGTCAACGCGTGGAATGCGCTCTCTTAGAACTGAGCGGATGCGCGCTGGCTTATTGAGTCTGTTCAGAGATGAATCTCTTGCAAATGCACTTCTTGTTGTTCTTGGATGCGCTTTTCTTCTGCTTGCTTTCAAGCTTTACCCTCTCCCTGTAATCGGAGTGATTCTTCTTGCAATTGGGGTGCTCGCGTATAAGTTTCCGCCAGGGGGAGTTATTCTTGGCGCAATCGCAGCGTTTCCGGCAGTTGCCTACCAATCTCCAGTTTTTGCATGGCTTTATATACTAATACTCGCAATGGTGATGTTTGAGGCATTTAGGAATTGGCACATCATCGCGGCGCTCATGATCATAGTGCTCGCTCCATTTACTCCCGCGCCGTTTGAACTTATTGGAGGAATTATAATTCCAGTATGCTTGGTCTGCGCACTCATGCTGGGATCAAAGAAGAGCATAGCAATTTCTATTCCCGCTGTTTTTCTCGTGCTTCTTTTGTCCGCGCTCTGGGGGGTTCAAAACTCGAGCTTTGTACCGTTAAATATGGAGAAATTTTCCTACCTCTCAGATAATTATCCATATTTGTGGGAAGCAAAGGAAGCAGTTGAGGCAAATCAATTGATACCTGTAATGAGGGAAACACTTCTTTATTCGCTTTCAACAGGAACGCTTGCACTCATTGGTTCTACGCTTGGAGTAATAGGGGGCGCAGTGATTCTGCTGTTCATTGCGGATTCTGCTTTCATTCAGCTGATTTTTTGGAGCGCTGCACTCTTTCTCGCAGGCTCGCTTCCAGCACGAATAAAATCGCACAAACAGCTGATAGCGAGTTTCCCAGTTTTGTTGATTCCCCTTGGGTATACGCTTGCGTGCGAGAATTCGGGAGTGGCCGTAGATCCGCTCGTGTGGTTTTTTGCTGGAGCAACAATAGTTGTTGCCGGCTTGCTCGAAGCATTTGGAATTGATTTGACGCGAGAAATAAGTATAATAAAAGCAGAGAAAGCGAGTAGATTCAGCAAGTTTGGCTTGGAGGATTTGAGCACGTCGGCGGGAGGAGAAAGCTTGAAAAGCATTGGCGGCTATGAAGACGTGAAGAAAGAGCTTGTTGAAGCAATCATTTGGCCGTTGAAGAGAAAGGAGCTCGCGAGCGCGTATGGGTTGAAGCCCCCAAATGGAATTCTTTTGTTTGGGCCTCCAGGATGCGGGAAAACGATGCTCATGAGAGCTCTTTCGCGCGAAATGGATATTGGCTTTTATTATGTAAAGTGCAGCGAGCTTCTTTCGGAATGGTATGGAGAAACAGAAAAAAATATTACGGAATTGTTTGCAATCGCGCGCAAGAATGCGCCGTGTGTGCTCTTCTTTGATGAAATCGATTCCATAGGAAAAGAACGCGGAAGCTATTCTAGCGACGACATTGCTCCGCGTCTGCTGAGTTTATTTCTCACAGAATTAGATGGATTCAAGAGCGGAAAAAACGTAATCATTGTTGGAGCAACCAATGTTCCTCAACAGCTTGACAAGGCGCTCATCAGACCAGGAAGATTTGATAAGATAATATATATGCAAACTCCGGACAAGAAGAGCAGGGCGGAAATTTTCAAGCGCTACTTGAAGAAGCTTCCGCTTGCGAAGGATATTAATTTTGAGAAGCTTGCGGAAAAAACCGCGCGCTACAGTGGAGCGGATATTGCAAACGTCTGCAGGGAATCCGCGAGAGAAGCGGCGAGAGAAGCACTTGATGCAGATGCGGTTGTTCCTGTAAGTATGGAGCATATTCTTGGAATGCTGAAGAGATTTAAACCAAGTATTTCGCTTGCAATGCTTGATGAATACGAGCAGTTCAAGCTCGATTTTGAGAGAAGAGGGGGGGAAAGCAAAAAGGAAGAAGATAAGGAGAAGAAAGTAAGTTGGGGCGATGTTATTGGTTTGGGCGATGTCAAGCAGGCTCTGCTCGAGGCGATCGAAATTCCGCTTCTCCACGAAGAATTAATAGAGCAGTATAAAGTGAAGCCGAGCAAAGGTCTGCTTTTGTTTGGGCCTCCAGGATGCGGGAAAACGATGATAGTAAAAGCAGCGGCAAATGAAATTAACGTAACATTTATAGCAATAAGCGGGGCAGAACTTTTGAAACGGGGTTATGACGGAGCTGTGGGAATGATACGAGAGCAGTTCAACCGAGCAAGAGAAAATGCGCCTGCTATTATATTTATAGATGAAGTAGAATCAGTGGCTCCGAGCCGCGAGCGGCATAGCTCTCAGCTGCTTGAAGGAGTTGTTGCCCAGCTTCTTAATGAGATGGATGGAGTAAAAGAGCTCAAAAAAGTAATGCTCATTGGAGCTACGAATAAACCTGGAATGATTGACAGTGCGCTCATGAGGCCTGGAAGATTTGACAAGGTAATGTTTATTCCGCCACAAGATGAAGAAGGAAGAAAAGGCATCTTCGAAAAAAATCTTGAGGGAATTCCATTGGGAGACACGAACTTCGAGAAACTTGCAAAAATTACAGAGGGGTACAGCGGAGCAGATATCGCAAGCATCTGCCAGGAAGCAAAGATGAGGTTGGTTAGAGAGCGGGTGAAAGGCAAGGAGAAGGTAGAGCTTGAGCAAGAATATTTGGAAAAAATAATTTCTAGGAGAAAACCATCGATAACTGTCGAGCAGCTTCGCGAGTACTTGGAATTTGTGAAGAAGTATGGAGAGAGAAAATAGAGGAGAAGCGGTTTATCCATTACGAGGGCGAGTACGACAGGTGTTTAAGTGAAAGTTCGGCAAAGAGCGTATTGAGAAGGGTAAACTATAAACGTTTGTTTCTATATTCGCGAAAGCTTTAAATACATTAGGTTTTTTAATCTTCTAACCCGATGACGCCGAGTACTCTCGGCCATAGGGAAGTATGGGTAAAAAGTCGCCGGTAATCCTGGTAAGTTTAAGCCCATAAACGGCGACGGAAAAGATTGAGGTGGTATCGTGAAGAGTTTGAATGTAAAAAGAATTGCGGCTTTGGCTGCCGGAACAGCACTCCTGGGCGCCTCGCTTGCAGCGGCAAGTGTAGAGTTCCAGAATGTGCCAATAATTAACAATGACGGAAAACCGGTAGTGAAAGTTGCAGTTGGTGAAAAGGCAGACGTAAGCGACGCGATTGCGGCGGCAAACATTGCAGCTGTAATTGGCAACCTTGCTTACAAAAGCCAGACTGTCACCGCACAAGTTTCAGGAACTGCTACGTGCGCAGTGAGCGGAGGCTCAGCCGGCACTGGTAGTTGCGCAGTGAGCAACGAAAAAGTTGCTCTTGAAGTAACGCTACCTGGAACCGTAAGCGGAGCATATGGATTTAAAACATATGTGAATGACTGGATCGACAAAAAAGTCGAAAACCGAAAGAACAACACTGCAGACGACTTGTACAACCTAACAGCAGATCTCTCCCCATTCCCAAACACAGTGGCGAGACAGTATGCTGCAAAGAAGGTGTCTGGTTCTGACTTCGCATCGCTTGCGACTGTATCTGTGAAGGACCCGTATTCTTCAACAACCTACACAGAAGAACAGAGCATTTGGCTACAGGGTAAAACCAAGTACGACACTATCTTAAAGACTGTCGTTCTAAGTGAGCCAAACATAGCGTACAGAATTGAATTCACGCACGACAGCTATGGAGTTCCGTTCTGCACGAGCAAGGACACTTCCAGCGACGGAGCAGCTGGAGACTGGAGCGACTGTGCAAGTGACAGTGATAGAACTGACAGGCACAGAGTGCCAATCAAATTCTTAGGAGAAAACTGGATAGTCAGTTATCTCGCAGTGCCTTCAACAAACCTGTCTTCTGCGACTGGCGAATTGACTGGAGGCTCAATGAAGCTTGCTAAAGAAAGCGCATATGGAGTTATCAGAATAGGAGAGAACCTTACAGCTGGAGCATACACAGTAAAGCTGGCTGATATTACGGTTCCAACTGGTAG
>JBDROI010000063.1:0-3941 GCA_043810245.1 Microcaldota archaeon | reverse complement strand
CCCCTCTTGACCCTCCCCCGACTGCTTTTTCGGTAATCCCTCTTTTGGGAGTGCGGGAAATTGTTATAAGTGCTTTTTGAGAAGCTAATTTGTGGAAAAATATTATTTTAGGCGAATGGGCAGAATGGATGATATAAAACTAGTTAAGGAAGCTGGCGCTTGGAGCTTGTTCTGCAGAAAGTGCGGCAGGAGCATGCTCAAGGATGGCGAAGCTGCTGAATCAATTGGAGATTGGTACTGCGAAAAATGCAGGAGAATTGCGCGCGTAATGCCTCCTTTTGGGAAGCCAGAGTATATAGTTGGGCTTTTGGGTTATGCTGTGTGCTTTTTGGCAATTGCAGGCAGTACAATTGCATATGCTTATCTTATTGCAATAGGAGTTGCAAGTTCAACTAAAGATTATTTGTTTACAATATTTTTCTTTGTGTTTACGGCATTTTGGATTTTGAAAATTCACCCAGAGGCGATGAAAGAGCTGGGGAATCCGAACGAGCTTTTTCGGGTGTACTTTGCAGGAGAGGTTTCCGATAAGTAGGAGGCAATTTTATGGTGAAGTGCAAAAAATGCGGAGTGCCGCTTGATGGCTTGCTGAGCGCAATCCCGCGCGCGCTTTTCGGAGTGAAAAAATCGGAGAAAAATGCAGAGATCTGCAACAAGTGTGAGAAAAAATGAGAACCTACGAAGAGTTTGAAACAAAGAAGGGGAACTCGCTTCAAGAGTGGTATAAGGTTAGAAATCCTCTGCGCGTGATGCTCAACTTTCTAGTTATACAAAAGTGCAAATTCATTCCATCGCTTTCGCTCAAGAACTTTTGCTATAGACTGCTTGGGATGAAAGTTGGAAAAGGAGTGAGCGTGGGGCTCGCGGTTCAGTTTGACATCTTTTTTCCAGAGCTCATTGAAATTGGTGAGAACTCGCTTATCGGTTATTCTGCTACCATATTAACGCATGAATTTCTGTTGAAGAAGTGGAGAAAGGGGCGCGTGAAAATAGGCAAGAACTGCTTAATCGGCGCGAATGTGCTTATTCTTCCGGGAATTGAAATAGGCGATAACGCAGTTGTTTCGTCCTGCTCGCTCGTGAATAGAAATGTGGCTAAGAATGAGTTTGTAGGTGGTGTTCCAATAAGAACGCTCGAGGAAAAAAGCAGTTAATTAGCGAGAGAGCTAAGACTCTAATCCTAAAGAATGCGACTGGTAACTATACTCAGCAAGTAAACTGTGGTAAAATTATTGCACAATCAGAATGGCGAACCATTCTGATGTGCATCAGAGCATTGGGGTATGCTCTGATTGCAAAAATTGAAACGGAGCTATTCTACACCGATTTCGAGGAGTTTGCACTCTGTTCCGGCTTCCTTTTTGATTAAAACCTTGCATCCTTTGGCTTTAGTTTCTTTTGCAAGCTCAGGAATCCAGTATTCCAGCTGTTCAGCCATAATGCCGCTGTATTCACCTAAAGAAATCGTAATTAGCTTCAATTTCTTTGCTCCGCGCGTTTCCGCCTCTTTCAGCGCGGTATTCAAGATTGCTTGAGCAGCGTGTACCTCGTGCAAATTAATCATCTCCGTTCTATTGCTTTTTCTTTTTCCCGAAGTTGCCTTTGGGTTTGGCAATCTTAAGCTCAGGGTAAGCTTTCTTGAGAGTTTCTATGCTTATGTCTACGTCAAAACCGAGAGTTTCAAGGAGTCTGCGCAGGAAATATGCTTCTGCAAAAGGAGTCTGCTCTGGAGAAACAACGCTCTGCGCTAGCACTTCCTTGAGCTCGCTGGACTTTATTCCGCTCGCGATTTCTGCAAGCGAGGAGTAATTTTTCCTCTTTCCTTTTGCGAGCTTTTCAGCGTACTCGTCAATTTTCTGCGCGTTTACGCCCGCGAGCTCGAAAGACTTGCGCGTAATTGTTGCTTTCACTCCTCCGAGCATTGCAACAACTTCCGGCTGCTTGGTGTTCTCGTCTATCATCATCTTCTTTATTGAAATCCATTCCTTGTACTTTGCGGAAAAAACAATCTCGTCTGCCATTAAATCAATCCTCTTGTTTTAGTTTTCTTTTTTCTACTTCTTCAAGCGCAATGCAATTTCGTCTGCAGCGATTAAGCCTGTGACTGCAGCTCCTACTATTCCGCGCGAAACTCCTGCGCCGTCGCCCACTGCAAAAAGATTTTTCACGCTCGTTTCCATCTGCTTGTTGACTTGAACACGGAGAGCGTGGAACTTTATTTCGGGCGAGTAGATGAGCGTTGAGTCTTCTGCGACTCCGGGAATTACTTTGCTGAGCGCGTCTAGGCCTTCTAAAATATCTGTGACAATTCTTCCTGGAAGCGTCATGCCGATGTCTCCTGGAGTAACGTCTTTGAAAGTGGGTTCAACGTAGCTTTTCTCAATTCGCTCCCAGCTCGAGCGCCTGCCTTTTTTCAAGTCTCCTAAGCGCTGAAGAACGACTTTACCGCCTCCGATTGTGGTTGCCATGCGGGCAATTGCTTCACCGTAAACGTTCGTGTTTTCTTGTGGCTCCGTTAATGCCACGCGGACGAGAAATGCGAAGTTCGTGTTCTCGGATTTCTTGTCGCGCATTGCATGCCCGTTTACGCAGACGTAGTCGCCGTACTGCTCGGAAATTATGAAGCCGTGGGGGTTAGTGCAGAACGTGCGAACGTGGTCATCGTAGGTTGGGGTGTTGATGTGGAATTTGGGGTCGTAGCAGATTGAAGTCACGTCTTCCATAATTTCAGCAGGAACTTCTACGCGCACTCCAATATCAATTGGCTGGTGCTTAGCTGCAATTCCAAGTTTTGAGCACTGCTCTGCGAGCCAGCGCGCTCCTCCTCTTCCAGTTGCAAGAACCACGTAATCGGCTTTCATTTTCTTTCCATCGTAAGTGACTCCTTCAACTTTTCCCTTCTCAATTGTCAAGCTTTTCACTGCTTGCCCTAGCATGAATTTTACTCCTTTCGTTTCCATTTCTTTTTTCAGCGAGGAAATTACTTTTGGAAGCTTGTCAGAGCCGATGTGGCGCTGTTTGATTGGAATGAAGCGGACGCCCGCAATTTTTGCAGTTCGCACCATTGTTTCCGCGCGCTTGTCTGGAGTTGTCAATCCGCCTTCTGCTCCGTGCTCTGCGAAAAGCTTGTCCATGTAGTCTATGTACTCGTTTGCTTTTGTACGCGTAACGAATTCGAGAAGATTGCCTCCAATTTCTGGGTTGAGGTTTAACTTTCCGTCTGAGAATAAGCCGCCCCCTCCAACTCCCTGAATGACGTGGCATGGCGTGCATTTGGCGCAGTAGCCTAGATGATCGCGCGGGCACTTTCTATCGTTGATGTCGCGCCCAAGCTCGATAACGGTAACATCGACTCCGTGTTTTCTAAGCTGATAAGCGGCAAACAAACCCGCGGGCCCCGCGCCTACGACTATAACATTAGTCATTGAAACACCTGCGCGCACTAATGCGCTTGCACTGAAGAAGCAACCCTCACAAACTGTTTAGCAAGCTAATGCTTAAAAAGATTCGTTCAGTTGGAAATCGGCTGGCGCGTTTGCTTTGAAAACAAAGCGTATTTAGGGAGATTTTCCACGTAAGTTGCATAGAGGTTCTGCTGAAGAGCAACGAGCTGGTTTGTTACAGTTATGTGGTTGCGCGTCTCGCGCGGAATTTCTTTTGCGTAGTTTTGTAAATCTTCCAGCTTGCTGAGAAGCCTTCTTATTCTGTTGGGGCCGCAGTTGTAGGCTGCGAGCGCGAGCTCGAAGGATTGCTTTTTTCCATACACTGAAAATTCAGTTAGAAGCTTGGAGAAAAGAAATGCCCCTGCCCGCGTGTTGTGGCTTATGTTGGTTAAACTGGGCTTTTTCGGCTGAGCAATAGGAAATTTGGACTGTTTTGTAGACTTTTGTTTGAGGAGCTCGCTCCAGAGTTCGTGAAAAGTTTCCGGAAGAAGCTGCATC
>JBDROI010000062.1:0-11906 GCA_043810245.1 Microcaldota archaeon | reverse complement strand
TTTGCCATGATTTGAACTCCAATTGCAAGCACTATTGTGACTACTATTGGAAGCCCTTCTGGAATAAACGAAACCGCCTGTGCTACGGATATGCGAACAATATCTTCAAGCCCAAGATGGGCTACCAGCGCACCCACCACTATTACAAAGAATACCCCCAGTATTACGAGTTTTCCCAAGAATTTCATGAAATCAGAAAGCCGCTCCTGCAACGGAGTTGCAGCTTCATGCATCTCCTGCAGTTCTCCAGCGATTTTCCCTATTTCCGTATGCATTCCGGTTTCAGTTATAATTGCCTGTCCTCTTCCAGATGTAACTATCGTGCTCTTATAAATCATGTTTTTTCTGTCTGCAATCAGCGTGTCTCTAGGCAGTATTTGTATATTCTTCCTGGACGGAACAGATTCTCCAGTAAGCATCGATTCGTCTATAGCTAGGTTTACTGCTTCAAGAACGCGCCCATCTGCCGGCACCCTGTCTCCCACTTCCAGCAGAATCAAATCTCCAGGCACAAGCTCCCGCGCAAATATTTTTTTCTGCTTCCCTTCGCGTATTACCCGCGCGCCAGTTGCCGACATCTTCTTCAAAGCGGCGAGCGCCTTCTCCGCCCTATGCTCCTGAAATGTTCCAATTAGTGCGTTTATCAAAAGAACAAGAATGATAACTCCCATCTCAATGTATTCCTGCATAATTAGAGACAAAACAGCTGCAATAGCAAGTGCAACTACCACCAAGCTCTTGAACTGCTTTACAAAAATTTCAAATATAGTTATTTGCTTCCTTTCGGCCAGCTCGTTAAACCCGTATTTCTTTCTTCGGATTTCAACATCTACCTCAAGCAATCCATTGCTTACGGAAGTTTCTAGGATTTTTGCTACTTTGCCCTCGTCTTTTTCGTGCCATGCACTTGATTCAACCATTTAATCCGCTCACCCGCTCCCAGAAGTTATTCCAAGAACAAACAAAAACATCATCACTATCGGCATCTCCCACTTAACTGAGAACTCCAAAATTTTTCTTGGAATCTCGTTCTTAATTCCAAGCTCTCCCACAAAACTTCCATTCTTCCAGAACCATGCAATTCCAACGCACACGATGAGCGCGGAAATTGGCGCCAGCATGCTTCCAAAGATCAAATCAAGTGCATCAAGCACCGGCATACTGCCCAGGTTTAGAGCAAGCGGCGAGTAGCTCAACAGAGACGGAATCGCAAGAAGTACGATAACAGCGAATGCAAGCCTCGTTGCGTTTTTTCTGCTTTTTTTCTGCTCATCAATAAACGCGGCAACCGGAACTTCGAACATCGAAAGGCTCGAAGTGAATGCAGCTGCGAAAAGCAGAAGGAAGAAAAGCGTTCCAAAAATATTTCCAAACGGAATGCTCGCAAAGAGGTGCGGAATTGTTGCAAATGCGAGCGCAAACCCGCTCTCAGGAGCCACGTTCCCATAAAACGCAAGCGAAAAAATGAACACGCTTGCAACGATTGAAACTGCAAAATCGCCAAGCATAATAAGCACGCTCGATTTCGTTATATCTGTTCGTTTGTCCAAATAGCTTCCATACGTCAAAAGAATTCCATAGCCAATTGAAAGCGAGAATATGGCCTGCGAAAGCGCGTAGAGCCAAGTATTTGCATTCAGCGCGCCTTCAAACGAGAAGGAGGAGCGCGCATAATCCGCGAGCTTTTCTGCAGTTCCTGGAAGCGAAAGCGCAACGCACGCAAGAAGCGCAAGCGAAGCAAACAGGAGCGGAAGAAGAACTATGTTTGCTTTCTCCAACCCGCGCTTAACTCCCGCGGCATCAACAACTGCAATCAGCACCGCAGTAATTAGAAAGAAAACAAACGGAAGATAGCTCTCAGTTATATGCCCCATTCCCACGCTTCCTCGCACCGCGTAGAGAACTGCGAACATGAGCGTCCAGGAAGTCACCACTAAATAATAGCTCAGTATAATCGTGCAGAAGGCAACTGGAATCCACCCAAGCCAAGCGGGCAGTTTAAGCTTCCTGAACACGCTCGGAAGCGAAGCTGCAAAATACCTTCCAGCTCCAAACTCGAGAAGCATGAAGGGGAAGCCGATGAGAATCAAGCAGGCAATATACGGAACTAAGAATGAAACTCCCCCGTGCTGGCCCATAATATAGGGAAACCTCCAAATATTTCCCAAACCTACTGCAGAGCCTATGCTCGCAATAACAAACGCAAGTGCGTTCGTCCAGTGCTCCCGTTTTTCCTCGTCCACCATGCACATTAGGTTGCGCGCATAACGTTTAAATATCTCTCGCGCAGATGTTAGTCAGTAGATTCTCATGGTTACGCGAAAAGCAAAAGTTGGAAGCACAGCGGGCAGAAAAGAGCTCGAAATTCTGGAAAAGAAGATTGAGCGCGAAAAGCTAGATGAAAATCCACTGGACAAAATAGACCAAACCGCGCAGAAGCTTGCATTCGAGCAAAACTCAAGGCGCGAAATACCTCAAAAAGACATAGAAGAAAGCATGAACATAAAATTCGTGGGATTTGAAATAACTCCCTCTACCCTCAAGGAATCCTTTTCGGATTTTGCTCTTCCCGCAGTTGTCGGCGGAATCGTGAGCGGACTTCTCATGGGCCTGCCGCTGGTAAATCTCTTCTTTCCATCCGTGCTTCTTGGCGGATGCATTGCGGTATTTCTAGTTAAAGCAGAAAGCCGCGAAGAGGGAATGGTAAGCGCAAAGGACGGCCTGAAAGTTGGATTTATGAGCGGAGTAATCGCAATTGCAGTTTCGCTTCTTCTGCTCTTCGCAATTGCCACATTCTACTCACGCCAGCTTTTCCTTACAATTCTGCCAAAACTCGTGCGCATCGGAGTTTCTTCCGAACACGCAGAATGGCTTCTAAAAGCCGCGGGCATAGGACCCAATCTTTCTGAAACTGCCTTCAAAATACGCTTCATCCTAAGCGTTCTTCTGCTCCCTCTGCTTGGTGCTCTTGGAGGCGGACTAGCTGCCAAGTACACAAAATATGTTAGGAAGGGGCTGCTCTAATGGCGCTAAAAATCTGCATTGTAGGCGGAACCGGCGCGTTCGGCGTCTTCTATGCCAAACTTTTTTCCCGCTATGGCTTCAACGTTACAATAGCCGGAAGGAACCCAAAGAAAGCCGCAAAAACTGCGCGTTCTCTCAAATGCAAATCCGCTCCTTTCGAGCGCGCGGTTTCCTCAAGCGACGTTGTAATAATTTCAGTTCCAATCGAAGCAACTCCCAAGGTCATCGCGCGTGCAATTCCTTTCATGCGCAGGAATTCGCTTCTCATGGATTTTACGAGCGTGAAAGCAGAAGCAGTAAAAGCAATGAAGCGCGCGCGCTGCCGCGAAGTAGTTTCGTGCCATCCAATGCACGGGCCAAATATGCACTCAATCAAAGGACAGGCCGTCATTTTTGTTCCAATACGCAAAGGACCAAAATACAAAGCAATACGCCAGTTTTTTGAGCAAAGCAAGGCCCAATGCTGCGAGTGCTCTGCAGAAGAGCACGACAAAGTTCTTTCAGTCGTTCAAGTGCTTGCGCATGCGCTCTTCATCAACGCGGCTTCAACAATTTGCGCGCTGAACATAGATGCAAAGAAAGCGCGCGCTTTTTCAACTCCCATCTACAAGCTTGCGTCAACCGCAATGGCGCGCATTTTCTCCCAGGAACCCGAATTATACGCGCAGATTCAGATGCGCAATCCTTATGCGCAAAGCGCACACAACGAGTTCATAAAGCAGGCGCGTGCTCTCGCAGAAATAGTTGAAAAGAAAGACTCACGCGCCTTTGACTCGCTTTTCCGCAAAGCCGCCAAGCACCTGAAAAAATAAAATTCCAAACCTTTTTATTCTCCCTTCCTAATATATTTAGAGCATGAACCCATGCATGAACCGCATAGTCAAACCCTCTTCCCTATCTTCTCTTCCAGCCGATGTTCTACTTACGCGCTCCATGCAATTTTCTTCAGTCCACAAAAAACCAAACAGCGAACCTCCTTTTTCCAATCTTTCCGGCAAAAAGGCAAATTCTTCCAAGCCATCGCGCGCGCTTTTAACCAAGCTTTATTTAATTGAGCAGAAAGCATTTTCCTCAAACCCAAAATTAATAGCAAGCCAAAAATTCTTTTTCGAAATGTTCCGCAAGAAGCGCACAGTTTACAGCATCGCGCGAAAGAAAGGAAATTTGGTGGGATTCGCGGTTGCCAACATCGTGCAAGAGAGCTTCAATGCAATTGACAGTTTGCTGATGGAAAAACTCAAAGCAAGCTTAAACCCATCTGATTATAGCGCCTTCCAGGCTTCTCTTGCAGAACACAAGCTCTACTACTTAGAAGACATTGCAGTAACGCGCGTTTACTTAAGCCAGACAAACATCGCGCGCGATTTATTCTTAGCGCTTGGCGAACGAGGCGCAGCTGCATTTGCATTCCACGGAAGAATGAAAAACAATGCCTACAAAAAGCTCGAAAAACTAGCATTAAAAAATGGATTCAGAAAAGTTGGCGAAGCACTCTGCGAGAACTGCGTTGGAGGCGAAGACTTCATGTTCATGCTTTTTCTGAAAGAAGAAAAACAAAGCGCGCCTAACCAACTTAAACAATAAACTTTCCATGAAGTGCTTTCGTAGCCCTCTTTACGTTTTCTGCATCCACAATTACCGAAATGTTTCTCTCAGAAGCGCTCTGCGAAATTGCAACTATGTTTATTTTTTCATCTCTCAACGCATCAAAAACGCTTGCTGCAGTTCCAACGCGCTTCTTCATGCCTTCTCCAATCACTGCAACCAATCCATAACCGCTTCTCGCTTCAATTGCTGCGCCTTCTACTTTTCCGTTGCTCTTCTTCACGAGCTTCTCAATTCCAGAAGCCTGCTTCTCATCAACCACAATCGAAATCTCGCCCTGTGAAGAAGATTCGGTCATGAGCAACGGGTAAACATCCTTGCGCGCGAGCGCCTCAACGAGTTCTGCGAAAACCCTCATCATTCCCATTCGTCCATGAACGTTCACGATTGCAACGTTCTTCACCGCAGTAACAACAACATCCGTGCTCTCCTTCTCGCTTATTCTCGTTCCTTCTATATCTGGAGTATCAAAGTTCTTTATCACGAGAGGCGCATGCGCCTTGATAAGCGGCTCAATTGCCTTTTCATAAATTACTTTTGAGCCGTAGTGCGCGAGTTCAAGCGCGTCCGAGTAATTGACATTCTTTACAACGCGCGCATTCTCAACTGTTTTCGGGTCTGCGCTCATTATTCCGTCAACATCCTTGAGCAAATGCATTTCGCACCCAAGCGTAGCTGCAATAAATGTGGCGGTGTAATCAGAGCCCCCCCTTCCAAGCGTAGTTATTCTTCCTTCTTCAGTTCTTCCAACAAAACCAGTAATTATGGGAACCTGCTTTCTGCTCAGCTCTCCAACTCTCTGCTTCACAAGCACTTCGCTGCTCTCAAGAATAGTTGCGTTTCCAAAATTGTCGTTCGTAACTATACCCGCTTCAGCATCAGAAAGCGGAACAGCATCGATTTCAAAATCTCTTAAATAAGCGGCAACGGGATAAATGACAAGTCTCTCGCCAAACGACATCACCTTGTCGAGCGACTGGGGAGTAAGCTCGTGCAAGTACGAAATTCCTCTGAGCGTCGTATTCAGTTCATCAACGAGCTCTCCTATCCTCTTTTCAACCATCACTTTGTTCTCAATTGACAAATCAGCAAGCACGCCATAGTGGAACTCGCGTATATGTGTAATATCATAGGAGCCGTTGAGTGCATTGTTTGCCTGTTTTATGAGCTCGTCAGTAATTCCTTTGAACGCGGATAAAACTACGATCGGTTGTTTCGCGCGCTTTATAATCGCGGCAGTTTTTTCAATGTCTTTCTTGCTTCCCAGGCACGAACCCCCAAATTTCATTACTATCATTTTGAAACACCTCCTGTTTTCAAAAAGCTTGGCGAGACGTTACTCGCCAATCATATCATACCACTTTTCAGAGTGAGCCGAAATCAAAATAACGCTTAGTACGCTATTAAGCGTTTCTGTTCGAAAATCGTCGAAGTCCAGCGTTTCATTGTGAAAGTGCCGCGGAAACCGCGGGCTTCAGCCCGCGGAGGAGCGCTTTCACAAAGTTTTGCAACGAGCTGGCGAAGACCCTGCCCTTTAGGGCGGGGAGAGCCCTCGTTGCAAATCATTTCTGCACTCTTCATCAACTACCTTTATAAATATTCCCCCACGCTTAACATTCCCCGCGCGAGGTGTCCAACATGGCAGAAACTGCGATAAAACCAAATGCAAAACTGCTTTCGAAGAATCCAATTACCCTGCTCCAAACATTAAGCATGGCAAATCGTTTCAAGCACCCGCTTATTTCAAGCCGCGCACTTGACAACGGCATATTTTACAAAAAGCACTTTGATACTCTTAATACAGACGGAGTAATTAAGCCCCAGCTTGCAGTTCGAACCGGTTCTTTAATCGTTTACGAACGCCCCAACGAGCGTTTCTTCAGATACTTGGTCCATCACGATCCGATGAGCAAAATTACATTCATAATTGACGTTCCGAAAAAGCTGATTGGAAAGGCAAACTGCGCTTTCGTAGTCGAGCACAAAATAATAAACGGGGAGCCTACTATCTACTCCGCTTCTCAGGAACTCGTCAATAGACTGGAAATTCGTTTAGGCGTAGGCAAGAACGCCAAATTCCAAGTAATTGAGAATTTTCCAGAAACTTCAGACGCATTTCCGTTTGAAGAAGTTCTTGGAATACCGAGCAATGTCAAAACAAGATGCAAGCGAAGGATTTGGCGCTCTAAACTAGACTACATCGGCTTTGTGGCGCGAGGACTTAACCACCTTCCCGAAGCAGGCGACGCGCGCCGTTTCGAGGAAAACGATGCAGTTCTCTGCCTCCCAGTCTCTATAAAGCTCCACGCGCTCGTTTCTGCCAAAGAGTAGCGGGCGCGCCCTTTCGAGAGCACTTCCTCGTTCTTTTTCAATAGGTTTATATAGGGGAAGCAACCCAATTACTTACGGGAGATAAACTATGGTTGAACCACTTCAAGCACCAGGCAATGCCAACACAGGCAAAGTAGACGCTCTGCCTCAAGGCAAACAAAAACTAAACCTTCTCGACGATGCTTTCTTCGCGTCATTCTCAAACTCAGTTCTCGGGAAAGCATTCTCGAAAAAACTCAAGCGCCTAGAATATATTGAAGGCAGCCTAAACTCAATTCTTTTTGGTTCTTCGTTCTCCTCATTTCCAGAGCGCTTAGATGCAGTTTCAGACAAATCATCAAAACTTCAAGAGAGTATTGACTCTAAAACTACTTTGTCTTTCAAGGGAATTACCAAAATACTGCAGGATTTAAAGTTAATCCAAGTAAGCTATTCCAGCTCAATAAAAGTGCAGGAAGACAGTAATATTAACACAGAAAGCCTGAACGCGATATACCTCCCCCTTCTGGATTCTGGCATAGACGCGCTTTTTAGCGACTCAACTGTACGGAGCTTAGAATCAACAGGATCCTTATCTGCATCTCAAATTGAAGCGCTGAAGGAGTCATTTGCTTCTGCAGAATCAATTCCAGAACGTTTTACTCTACTATACCAATTCATCGAGTCGCTTAGACAAACAGCGGCATCCATGTATGCCTTTACCAGCACATCCGCCTACTTGAAAAAAAGAGAAAAAGTTTTAGGCGCCCTCTCGGACATCGACGCAGAGTTCAACTCTCTTCTTTCTGAACTCGGAGAATATTCCACAAAGCTTCGCTCAAACGCCCTAGAAATCCAGAGCGCTCTTTCTGCAAATTTAGAGCAGAAGGAATCAATAAAAGAAGCAACACGGCAAATATACATTGAAATACAAAAGCTCAAAAATAAGAAAAAGCAAATTGAAGCAAACGCCAGCGAAGGGCTTATAAAATTGAAGCAAGACAGGCAAAATCTGCTTAATGAACTTAACAAAGCAGTTCCTTCTTACTCGAGCATTACTCGGGTTTTCAAAACTGCGTTCGTGGACATCTACGCGATATTAATAAAGAAAGCAGATCCCGCAAAAACCAGTTCCATAAAAAATACTGCCCAATACAAAGAGCTCCAAGAAGCCGAACAGAAAATAGATGAGAAAGAAACTGAATTAAAATCGCGTCTTGAACTTATAGATGCGCAGATTAAGAAACTAGAAGATAGAAGCGAATCCCTGCTTGCATTATGCAATGGCGAGTTGAATATTTCTAGTCGGCTTTCAGGTGCGCTCGAAAACTTGAAACGGCACATTGAAGAGCCCTGCAGCGTTTTTTCTATAATATCTGCAGCCAAAAGCGATTCGCTTACAATTCGAGAGCTTGCGCTTATACGCGAATATGCGTATGAAATACCTAATCAACTAAATGCACTAAGCGACAAAGCAAAGAACAAGCCGAAAAGAAGAGCGTTAATTGAAGCGCGCTCCAGCATAGGAATCAAAAAACTGCCTTTGATCAGCGCGCTTAATGCCCTTTCAAACCTACGATCCGAGCCAGAAAACGCTGAGAGAAGCGCAACGATTGCGAAGCTGGAGAAGCAAGTAAACGAGGAAGCCTCTAAAATGAAAAAGCGCGACGCAAAAGTAATCTTCAACATATTGAAAAAGCGCGACGCTGCACAAGATGCGTTAATCGAGCTTAACAAGAAAATCGCAATCCAGCAGGGCCTCCTTTCAGGAATAATAAAATCGCTTAGTAGAAGCATGCAAAGCACATCTGCTACAGACATGCCTTCTTCCCCCAGCAATTAGGCGCTCAAAACAAGAACTGCTTTTTTATCTTTTGCTCTCTTAATACTAATTATGGAATCCATAAAAGGCAGGGTCTATAAGTGCAAAGACAACATCGACACAGACCTAATAATACCCGCGCGCTACCTGAACACCACTGATCCTACGGAGCTCGCAAAGCACGCAATGGAAGACCTAGATACTCAGTTCATTTCAAAGCCGCACGACATAATTCTAGCTGGAAAAAACTTTGGAAGCGGAAGCTCGCGCGAGCATGCGCCAATTGCGCTGAAAGCTTCTGGAGTGCGCGCAATCATTGCAAAATCTTTCGCGCGCATCTTCTATAGAAATGCAATCAACATAGGTCTGCCGGTAATCATTCTAAAAGAAACCGAGAAGCTTGGAAGCGAAGCGGAAATCAACCTGGAGAAAGGAGAAATTCTCTCGAGCGGAAAGAAGTTTTCATTCCCGCCGTTTTCAGGGAAAGTGCGCGACATCATAACAGCCGGCGGGCTGATTTCATACTTAAAAAACTCAAAAAAGTAAAAAGCAAGCGAGTGAGCTTATGGGCAAAACAATCACTGAAAAAATTCTTGGAGAGCACGCTGGAAAAAGCGTTTCCGCTGGCGAAGTAATCACTGCAAAGGTAGACTACGCGCTGGCAAACGACATCACCGCGCCTATTGCGATTCAGGAGTTCGAAAAGCTTGGAGTAAAGCCAAAGAAGCCGGAAAGCATAGTGCTTGTGCTCGACCACTTCACTCCAAACAAGGACATCAAAAGCGCGGAAAACTGCAAGTTCATACGCGAGTTCGCGAAGAAATATGGGATAAAGCATTTCTACGAGGGAGGAGAAGCAGGTATTGAGCACGAATTGCTTCCTGAAAAAGGCATCGCGCGCCCAGGCTTAGTCATCGTTGGAGCAGACTCGCACACGTGCACCTACGGAGGCATTGGAGCGTTCTCAACTGGCATGGGCTCAACCGACATTGCAGCCGCGTGGGCGAGCGGAGAAATTTGGTTTAGAGTTCCTGAAACTCAGCTCTTCAAAATCAGCGGAAAGCTCGGAAAATTCGTTTCAGGAAAAGACGTAATACTTTTTACAATTGGAAAAATTGGAGTTGACGGAGCGCTCTACAAAGCAATGGAATTCACAGGAAGCGCAGTAAGCGCAATGGAAATCGCAGACCGCTTGACAATCTGCAACATGGCAATTGAGGCTGGGGCGAAAAGCGGAATCATCGCTCCTGACGAAAAAACAAAGCGCTATGTTGAAGAGCGTACGCGCGAATCTTTCAAAATTTTCTCAAGCGATGCAAACGCAAACTACGAGGAGAAATTCGAGTGGGATTCAAAAGAAATCGAGCCCATGGTTGCAGCTCCATTTCTCCCAAGCAACGTGAAGCCCGCGAGCGAGTTCTCAAATGTTTCAATTGACCAAGTTGTAATCGGCTCATGCACAAACGGGCGCATTGAAGATTTACGAATTGCTGCTTCATTCCTAAAAGGAAAGAAAGTTGCGCGCGGAGTCCGCGTAATTGTAATTCCCGCGACTCCAAAAATCTACTCCCAAGCGCTCAAAGAAGGACTGCTTGAAATTTTTATTTCCGCAGGAGCAATAATTTCTCCGCCAACATGCGGCCCATGCTTAGGCGGGCACATGGGAATTCTTGCAGAAGGCGAAGTCTGCATAAGTACAACGAATAGAAATTTCGTTGGAAGAATGGGGCATCCAAAGAGCAAAGTCTACTTAGCTTCGCCCGCAACCGCAGCAGCGAGTTCTCTCGTGGGCAGAATAGTCGACCCTCGTAAAAGCCCCTAAAACCAGGCATAAGTATATATACCCCTTCAAGCCATAAACTAACACTACTTAACGGCATAATAATCATGCTTTAACCACGAGTGTGGATCCTGTGGGGGGTTTCTCAATGCAACGCATAGAACAGTTCATAATATATACCGTATTAGCTCTAGTTTCATTTTCTTTTTTCGCTTTCGCGCTTTCATACACTGCTCCTTTCAGCGATGTCAGTATTGTTGAGAACTCCTCATACATAGTGAACCTCACAGAACACTTCAGCGGAGCAATGCGCTATTACGCAACCAACCCCGAGGACCTGCTCTACTGCTCGTTTGACAACGAAAGCCTAACGTGCGACACGGGAGAAACCGCAGCTTCAAGCGGAGTTTCTTTTGAAACCGGCAAAACCGGAACAGGAGTCTATTTCAATGACACAGACACGCTTACCTACCCCATAGACGGAAACATAAACACCTCTCACGGAACAGTTTCGCTTTGGTTCAAGCCAACGTGGAACGGCTACCCAAACTTTCTCACATACTTATTTGCAACCGGCACACTTGACAAGAGCCCGCTTGTAATCAACATCCAAAACTCAACAAGCGAACTCTGCTTCTATTCATACACGAACCGCTATACTTATTGGTGCTACGGCTACGGCTACAACTGGCAAGCCAGCACATGGTATCATGCGGCAATTTCATGGAACAAAACAATTGGAAACTGCTCTGAAAATATCAATGGCGAATTCGTGAAAATCTACTTGAACGGCATTCTCGTTGACCAAGAAGTTGGAACCTGCTTGGGCTTTGCTCCGAGCACAGCAAGCGATATTATTCGCATCGGGCAATACGACAATTCAGGCAACTTCCAGGCAAGAGCAGTAATCGATGAAGTACGCGTAACCGACCAAATAGTTTCTGCTGATGAAATAAGCAAGATCTTCTCAAACGGCCGCAGATTCCCGTACTTTGATGTTTCAATCGACCAAGCAAGCGGGATTGCAACGCTCACTCCGTCGCCTTCATTCTCCGGCGACAGCAACAAATTCGCGTTCGTTGCTTCAAACGGAACAAACATTGAAATCAGCAACATGCTCCTAATCAACGTAACAGCAAACAAATTCCCATATTTCAGCTTCCTCTTCCCAGCAAGCAATCTCACAATAAACGAGAACGAGAATCTAACTCTCCAGGCAACAGCAGTTGACCCAGAAAGCGAAAGCATAGCCTACTCCTGGTACCAAGACGGCAACCCGGTTTCAAGCACGGAAAACTACACGCTCGCTGCGAACTATTCTTCAGCAGGAAGCGCATTAATCACAGTAAAAGCTTCTGACGGCTC
>JBDROI010000061.1:0-16638 GCA_043810245.1 Microcaldota archaeon | reverse complement strand
TAGTTTACGGCGGAAGCGGAAGACAAAGCACAGTAGTAAAAGCAATCACTTTTCACGAGCTTCGCGTTGAGCAGACCGAAAGCGAGACGAAGATACGTGTGCTCTTTGATGTTTAGCGTTTAAGGTTTAAGCTTCAGACTTTAGCTACTGGAGCTTCTTCTTTCTTCGCCACTGCGTTCTCTTCTTTCTTTTCTTCCTGCTTCTTCTCCTCTCTTTTCTCTTCCAATAAGTCCGACGCATCGGACTTATGGACCAATTGAGCTTTGTGCTCTATTTGGTCTTTCTTCAACTCCTCCTCAACTTCCTTTCTAAACTTCTTGAACATGCCCGCGAGCTTCGCGAATTTTTCCTTTCCTTTAATTCCGTCAGCGCGCAGAACCAGCGAGGAATTTCCCTTTGAGCTGAAGTGCTCGAAATGCTCAACGTCAAAATTCTTCTTCTCAAGCTCCATTATTTTTTCCTGAAGCTTTTTCATGCGCTTGTCCAGATGCATAACGAAATCTTCCAAGTCGTCTGCGAAGTCTTCGTCGTTTTCGCTTTCCTCCTTTATGCGCGCCACCATCTCCTTTACTACTTTGTCAACATCCTTGAGCAAAACCATAGAAAACACCTAAACACATTTAAACAGACGTAAATTAATACTTAGCGGTGGTTTTCATGGCAGATTCGCCGTATTTGGATTTGGGCTACAAACCCGACCCAGAGAAGAACATACTCGTTGATTTTCGCGTAGAAGCAGACGATTTGAAGAAAGCAGGCATAGAAATTGCAGCCGAGAGCTCCGTCGGCACATGGACCGAAATCTCGACGATGCAGGCGCGCGTTCTCAGCGACCTCGCGGCAACAGTTTACCATATAGACTCGAAGAAGAACCTCATGCGCATCGCTTACCCTCTTGAGCTTTTTGAAGACCACAATTTACCCCAGCTTCTTTCAGACATTGCAGGAAACATCTTTGGAATGAAGTCTGTAGACCGCCTTCGCTTCCTTGATTTCTCATACCCCAAAGCATACGCAAACACTTTCAAAGGGCCCGCGTTCGGAATTGAAGGAGTCCGCAAGCTTCTTGGAACCCAGAAGAGCAGGCGCCCTCACATCGGAACTATCGTTAAGCCAAAAGTAGGCTTGAACCCAAAAGAAACTGCGCGCGTTGCCTTTGATGCGTGGGCTGGTGGTATAGACTTCGTAAAAGACGACGAGAATCTAACTCACCAAGTTTTCTGCCCGTTTGAAGAGCGCATTCAGCTTGTGCTTGATGCGCGCGACCGCGCGATGAGCGAAACTGGAGAAAAGAAAATGTACGCGCCGAACATTACTGCAGAAACGAATAAGATGCTGGAGCGCGCGGACTTTGTTAAAGCGCACGGAGGCAACTGCATAATGGTTGATTTTATTACCACTGGCTTCGCCGGTTTGCAGACAGTTCGCGATGCGAACACCGGAATGGTAATTCACGCGCACCGCGCAATGCACGCTGCGCTTACGCGCGACCCAACGCAGGGAATTGACATGATTGCACTTGCGAAAATGGCTCGCTTAGCCGGAGTAGACCAGCTTCACACCGGAGCAATCTTTGGAAAAATGGAAGGAGAAAAAAATGTAATCCTTCACATGAACCATGCGCTGCTCAACAAGAGCTACCACCTCAAGCCCGTTTTCCCAGTAGCTTCAGGAGGACTATACCCAACCGTAATTCCTCTCGTAGTCGGTGCAACCGGAAACGACATAATCTTGCAGGCAGGAGGCGGAGTTCACGGACACCCGAAAGGAACGCGCGCAGGAGCAACTGCAATGCGCCAAGCATTAGATGCTTCGCTCAAAAACATTCCGCTAAAAACTTACGCAAAAACCCACAAAGAGCTTGCAGAAGCTCTCAAGAAATGGCCGAGCAGACTGAACGAACACGAGCAAAAGCGCTTTAGAATGGGAGGCGCCATCGTTCTAGCCAGCCTAAACAAATAACGCTGTGAATCACTGCATGCAAGAGGCGCTCAAATGGCTTATCTACCAAAAAAACTAAAGGGAATAAAAGCAGTGTTCTTCGACTTAGACGGCACGCTCTACACCTACCGAGGCGAAGCTCCGCAGGTAAAGAGCGAGCTCAATGCGCTTCAGTTTTTCTCCAAAAAATACAAGCTTTCTATTTTTGAAGCGCATTCACAGTACATTCGAGCAAAAAAGGCTTACGTAAAATCCCAGAGCGGAACACCTGCTTCTGGAGACAGAGAAAAATGGTTTCTCGCGCTCCTAAACTCATGCGGAATACGCGATGCTAAATTAGCTAAGCAAATGCGAGCACTCTACTGGAAAACTCTTCTCCGCGAGATAGCTCCCTACGCGGATTTCAAACTCATCTACCCGCGTATAAAGCAGAAGTATATCACAGGAGTTATAAGCGACGGAATACGCAAATTTCAGCTTCCTCGCTTGAACAAAGTTGGGTGCAAGTTTGACTACATTCTTTTCTCAAGCGATGTCGGAGTTGAGAAGCCGAATGAAAAAATTTATCTTTACGCTCTCAAGCTTGCGAAAGTAAAACCGCACGAAGCAGTCTACATCGGCGATAGGCCTTGGCGCGACGTCAAAGGCGCAAAACAGCTCGGAATTCATACTATTTGGCTGCGCCGAGGCTACATTCCTCCTTACGATTGCCCTCTGCCGAAAGACTGCGAGCCCGAGTTCACGATAGAAAGCTTTTTAGAATTGGGTGCTCTATTACTATAACTATAATTCAAAGCGTGGCTAGTGATGCTATGAAACTCGACAAGAAGAATTTTTCCGAATGGTACAACACAGTGCTCGCGGACTGCGACATTGTTGATCTGCGCTACCCTGTAAAAGGCATGCCAGTTTACAAAGCCTGGGGCTTCAAAACTCTGCGCAAATGCTTTGAGCTTCTCGAGCGCGCGCTCAATGAAAGCGGGCACGAAGAAATGCTCTTCCCAATCTTAGTTCCTGAAGATGTTTTCGGCAAAGAAGCCGAGCACATTCGAGGGTTCGGAGGAGAAGTTCTCTGGGTAACTCACGGAGGCGAACAAAAGCTCGAGCGCAACCTAGCTCTGCGCCCAACTTCTGAAACAATAATGTACCCAATGTTTGCTCTCTGGATTCGCTCGCACGCAGATTTACCGCTTAAGCTTCATCAAACAGTTTGCATCTACCGCTCTGAAACTAAAGCTACTCGTCCGCTCATACGCGGTCGCGAGGTCTACTGGAGCGAAGCTCACACAGCGCACGCAACTCCTGAAGATGCAGAGAAGCAGATAGCAGAAGGAGTGCGCATCTACGGCGACTTCTTCCACTCGCTCGGAATTCCTTTCACCGCGCTCAAGCGCCCAGAATACGATAAATTCGCAGGCGCAAAATACTCCATTGCCTTCGATATTCTCATGCCAGACGGCAAAACTTTGCAGTCAGGAACAGTTCACAATTTAGGCGAGAACTTTGCTCGCGTCTACGATGTTGCGTACTCGGATGAAAAAGGCGAGAAGCACTTCTGCTCCCAAACCTGCTATGGCTTATCAATGCGCTGCCTCGCAAGCGTAATTTCCGTTCACGGAGACGACAAGGGCTTAGTGCTTCCTCCAATTGTTTCTCCAATTCAGGCAGTCATCATTCCAATTTTCGTTGGCGAAAACAAGGAAGCAATTGCTAAGAAGTGCGAATCGCTTGCACTTCAGCTGAAGAAAGCGGAAATTCGCGCGCATGTTGACGCGCGCGACGTTAGGCCGGGCGAGAAGTTCTACTACTGGGAATCGCGCGGAATTCCCGTGCGCGTTGAATTGGGCCCAAAAGACATGGAGAAAAAGCAAGTAGTTCTCGTTAACAGAGTTTCAGGAAAGAAGCGAAGCATAGCCGAAAAAGAGCTGGTAGAAGAGCTTCAGAAAGAATTCGAAGAGAGTTCAAAAGAGCTTTTTGCTCGCGCGGAAAAGGAGCTGAAAGCAAGAATTAAGAGCGCAGACTCCATGAGCGAGCTCAAGAAAATATTCTTGAAAGAAAACGGCTTCGTGAAAGTTGGCTGGTGCGGAAGCGCAGAGTGCGCAGACAGCATCAAGACCGAAACTGGAGGAGCAGAAGTTCGCGGCTCCTCGTGGCCAGAGAAAAAAGAGCGAAAAAAGTGCATCTTCTGCGGAAAGGAAGGAGAAGCTACGTGGATTGCAAAGGCATACTAAAAGAGGATAGCCCCGATCGGATTCGAACCGATGTCGACGGGTCCAAAGCCCGCTATCCTTGACCACTAGACGACGGGGCTGTAATTTTCCAATTTAATTTATGTTTACTCCCATTCTTATTTATTGCTATTTTCTACAAAAAGCGTTTTTCTCCTCAGCCCAAATGCTTCCCTAGAATTCCGCTCATCGCATTTAGAAAGTCCTTCCTGCTCTCAAAACCGTAGAACTTGTAATTATTTAGCATGTAAGGATGGGGCGCGAAGTGTGGAACAGTTACCACGAACTCTTCCGAGTCCATTGAGGCGAGCCTTAATTTTCCTCCTTCCTGCCCTCTTCCATAAATTTCGCGCACAAGCGAACTGCTCTCAATTCTCTCGCGCTTCACAATCGTTTTTTCAGTTGGGTTGTGCATAAAGTTAAACGTGAACTTGTGAGTTGCTTCTGCGTTCGTAAGAAGGTTGACTCCGCGCTTTTCAACATCCTTTGAAACTAGTTTCACGCGTCCAACTGCATCTACTTCTGCACTCACTTCATCCTTCTCAAACTTCACAAGAAAATAGTGCGAGAGCGTCTCATCTTCAGGAGCTCCGCGCGCATTCACCGCCTTCGTAAAAAGAATAACTCCATCTTCAAGAAATGCCAAGCTTCTGCACCAATCGTGCGCCCAGTCGTTTCTCAATCTCTTTCCGTCAACAAAAATATTCTGGTAGTAATTAGTAGGAACTCCCAAGCCAAAGCGCGCCTCAAAAAGCGGAAAATTAATTTCAAGCGGGAACTCTAAATTTGAAAAAATAGTAATGAGGCTTTTATCCGTAAGCGAAACTGCCTTTTCCCTAGTTTTGGCGAGCCTCGAAATATCGCGCGCGAACCATTCATTTATCTTTCCCAAGTACTCCGTATCTTCCTTAACGCGCGCGCAGATTTCACACATACCTTCACTTCTTGGCTTCTTTTGGTTCTTTCTTCTCTACCTTTGTTTCCTTCTCATCTTTCTTTTCTTCCTTTCTTTCGTACTCTTCAACCACGCGCACTTTCTTAATCCCATCTACAAAATGCAGTATGAAGCCCACGCTGTTTGCCTTCTTTATCAAAAAGTTGCCGTCTTTTTCAATGTTTGCTGAAAACGCAAGCTCTGCAGAATCTCCTTTCACAGAAACCTTTCCGCCGTTGAGCTCGTGGAACTCAAGAATTCCTTCGATTCTCTCCTCTACGCTCTTCAGCTTCGCGGCAACCTTAACTTCGTAAGTAACCTTCTCGCCAGCGAGCGGGTGGTTCATGTCAACAAGAACTCTTCCGCTGTTCACGCTTCTTATCATCGCAGTAGCATTGTCGAGCTGAACAGGCATTCCCGGAAAAGGCTCAATATTTCGCTTTCTGAATTCGCTGATAGGAACTACGCGCACTAATTCAGGATTGCGCGCGCCAAAAGCTTTTTCAGGAGCAATTTCAACTGTTTTCTGCTCCCCCACGTCCATTCCTTGAAGCGCTTCGTCTAAGCCCGGGATGCACTGCTCCTTGCCTACGACTACCAAGCTTGCGCCGTATTTTTTCTTCTCATCAAAGATTCCTGCCTCTTTTGCAGTTTTAACATCAGTTGTATCAAACACCTGATTTTTAGCGCCAACTTTTCCGCTGTATTCTATTTTTATGAAGTCTCCACTTGCTATTTTTTCCATCTAATCCCCTCTCTATATTTAAACCTTTACTGCCTAATAAAAAGCATGAAACTTATAACGAAGGATAATCTAATAAAGCTACTCGTAGTTCTCCTCATTCTTGTCTTCATGTTCGAGATTCTAGCTTTTGCTCCGCGCGAGCCCGTGGCTCCAACTGGCGGGGACAACGGAGACAGCGGAAACACGCAAAACGAGCTCATCGTAGGCACCACTTTCTTCAATGCAAGTGTCTACTCTTACAAGAGCGAACTGCGCGTAACTGGAAGCAATTCTCTCTTAACTGAGAAAATAGAAAGCCTCCGCGCAGAAGGAAAAGTTGCTTATACCCAGGAGCCTGCGGAGAACATTACTCTTCTTGTTCTTCCTTCGTCAGTAAAGCCTTCAGACATCGCCCTTGAGCTTAAAGGGTTCAACGCAACAACCCACTCGCGCGCTGTTCTTAGCGCACCCGCAAAGCTGAGCGTTGCTACTCTTGCAGGTACAGTTGAAGCAGATATGGAACTGCCAATAACGCTCTATCTCGACCCGTCAATTCCAAAAGGCGAAAACATACAAATCAGCGCGGAAGTTTCAGTTCTTCAAAACACAGTTTATGAGCTTCGCTCAATGACGATAATACCAGAAAATTTCCAGACTGCCGTAGTTGCTACCGTTACCAGCACAACTGACATCCACTTCGCGCGCTGTTCAATTGCGTGGGAAGACCGCATGCTTGACGTTTCCAAAGCTAACTCTACTCTCGCTTCTTCATTCACGCAAGGCGCGGTTCGCAGTTACCTTCCAGCGCATATAGTTGCCGTTGTTCCTGAAAATTCTTCTTCATTTGCCCTAAAGCGCACGGAGATTGCAAACTTATCATACGTAACTGGAATTGGCGACCTGCTGGTTCAAGTAAACGAGAGCTTTGTTGACAAGCAGAAATTAGAGGAAGACATGGACGCAATCTTCGCAGGCGAAAGCATTTCTGTTACATACGTGAACTCCACGCTCGATGTTCTAGTTGAAGACGAAAACTTCTCCAGCGAGCGCTTGGAAAGCGCGCTTTCAGAGTTCAACGCAAAGTCCATTGCAGAGCTAAGGCTTGTGAACATACTTCTAAACGGCAAAACTGGAGTTGAAGAACGCGAGCTCGATATTCTCGGAGAGCTTAGCTCAATCTACTATGCTTCCGAGACAGCAAAAGAGGGGGACGTAATACTTGTTCCAATAGAAATTCAAGTAGTTGCGAACAAGGTTGTCGATTATACCATATTATCCTAAATGGTGGTTTCATTATTAGCCATTCAAACTAAACACATTGGCTTCTTTTTCTGCTTATTCTTACTGACTAGCGAGGTGAAAATATGAAAAATCTTTTGGTTCTAGACACAACTCTGCGCGACGGCGAGCAGACCCCTGGCTTATCTCTTTCTTCAGAAAAGAAGCTTCTCATCGCGCGCAAGCTTGACGAAGTCGGCGTTGACATCATAGAGGCAGGAAGCGCATGCGCGAGCGAGGGCGAGCGCGAGTCTATAAAAAAGATAGCCAACGAGAAGCTGAATGCAGAGATTTCCTCCTTCTGTCGCGGAGTTTTCAGCGACATAGACGCAGCACTTTCATGCGATGTCACAACCGTTTCACTTGTCATCCCAGCTTCGGATTTGCATATTACTCAGAAGCTAAAGAAGACGCGCCCAGAAGTCCTTGAGCTGACTAAAAAATGCACAGACTACGCGCGCTCCCACGGCTTAATCGTTGAGCTTCTTGCAGAAGACGGAAGCCGAGCTGACCACGCGTTTCTGCGCGAGCTTTTCTCCTCTGCAATAAAAGCAGGCGCTTCGCGCGTATGCGTATGCGACACAGTTGGCGTTTTAACCCCCGAATCAACAACTGAGCTCTACAAAAAGCTCACAACTCTCAAAGCGCCAGTTGCTTTCCACGGGCACAATGACTTAGGCTTGGCAGTTGCGAATACTCTCGCGGCAGTGCGCGCGGGCGCACGCGAAATCCACTGCACAGTTAACGGCTTGGGAGAGCGCGCGGGAAACGCTCCTCTCGAGGAAGTTGCAGTGTGCTTGGAATACTTCTACAAGCAAAAACTTTTGAAAACAAAGAAGCTCTACGAGCTTTCTTCAATGGTTGAAAAACTTTCAGGAATAGAGCTCGCGCACAACAAACCGCTCGTTGGCAGAAACGCGTTCGCGCACGAATCAGGCATTCACGTTGACGGGATAATAAAGTGCGCAAGCACCTATGAGCCAATCTCCCCGGAATTAATAGGGCAGAGAAGAAGAATCACGCTCGGCAAGCACTCCGGAAAGAAAGCAATTCAGATGAAGCTTGATGAAATGGGAGTAAAAACAAGTGCAGAGCAAATTGATACAATTTCCCAGCGCGTAAAAGAATTAGGAGACAAAGGAAAGGAAGTAACTGATGCAGACTTTGAAGTGATTGCCTACGACGTGCTGAACACTAAAAAGGAGGCGCGCGTGAAGCTTCTCGAGCTTACGGCAATTACAGGGAACAACATCACTCCAACTGCTTCAGTAAAGCTGAGCATTGGAAATGAAGAGAAGCTCTCAGCAGGCATAGGCGACGGCCCGGTTGACGCGGCAATTAATGCAATTGAGAACGCGCTCGGAGGAACGGGAGTCAAGCTTACCTACTACCATGTTGATGCAATCACGGGAGGAGCCAACGCGCTCGTTGACGTTCATATTCGATTGAGAAAAAAAGAGCGCGAGGTTTCCGCGTCAGCGGCAGGAACAGACATCGTAATGGCGAGCGTTCAGGCGATGCTGAAAGGGTTGAATGTGCTGCTTTAATCGCAACTCAAAACAAAAACAAGCTTCTCTTTTTTCTTTTCATCTAATCTGCAGAACCCATAGCGCTCGAACTGAATAATGCTTCCAACTTTCAGCTTTGCGCATCCCTTTTCGCAGAGCCCTTTCTCTATGCGCAGGCTATCTTCGTTGTACTCTCCGTTCTCTTTGAGCAAATCTCTTGGAACAAGAACTTCGCACTCAACCTTCTCTTCTTTGAGCGCGCTCACCCACTGGATTTTTTTCCCCTCAACAATTTCTTTTCCCGCGAACTCTGCTTCAAGTTTTTCTCCTTTCTTCGCCAGCTTCACGTTGAAGAGCTCCTTCAGCCTAAACGTTTCTCCTTCCTTAATTGCTTCAGCATCTTTTCCAGAAATGTAGAACGAATCCGCATAAGCAACAATTCTTTCGCCCATCTCCTTACTCGGGTGCTTCTTCAGCTTTGCCTTTCCCTTTCCAGCTCCCTTTACGCTCAGCTCAACCGGGTTAGCAACAAAGAAGTATCTCTCTGAAATCGGCTCAAGAATCTTTGAGTTCTCATTAAGCAAAGCTTCCCAAGACGGTTCGCTTTCAGTTTTCGACAACCCAAACTGAAGAACAAATTTTTTGATTGCTTCTGGCAGAATTCCCCTCCTCTTCAATCCGTCAAGAGTAGGCAGTCTCGGATCGCTCCAGCTTTCCACTTTTTTCTCTTCAATCAGCGGGCGCAAATGCCTCTTGCTTATTGGCGCATTTTTTATTGATAATCTAGAAAACTCAACGATTTCAGGAACGCGCAAGCCAATTACGCGCAAAAGCGCAATATTGAACTCATCGCGCAGTTCATACTCCTTGCTTCTCATTATGTGAGTAATACCCGTAATTGAATCAAGAATAGGTCCTTGAAAATCATAAACAGGCCAAACTCTGTACTTCTTTCCCTGCCGATAATGCTCTGCTTCCAAAACCCTGAAAAGCGTTGGGTCTCGCATCACAGTATTGAGCGCTTTCATATCTCCTTTAAACCTAAGGATTGCATCTCCAGGCTTAGTACTCTCCTTCATTTTCTCCCATTCGCTTAAATTCTCGTCAACATCGCGTGCTCTGCACGCGCATTCTTCTCCAGATGCCCTGTTTTTCTTCATCTCTTCCTGCGGGCACTTGCAGATATACGCGCCTTCTTTCTTAATGAGCTCTTCAGCATAATAGTAAAGCTTGGGCATATAATCCGAAGCATACTCCTCCTTATCCCATTTTATCCCAAGCCACTTCATTCCTTCTTTAATTGCCCCAACAAACTCCTTTTTCTCCTTCTCCGGGTTCGTGTCATCCCATCTCAAATAGAATTTTCCTTCGTAAACGCGCGCAGCCTCAACATCCAAAAAGAGCGCCTTTGCATGCCCAATATGCGGGTAGCCAGAAGGCTCCGGGGGGAATCTCGTAATTACTTTTCCTTTCTGCGCATTTGGAAGCTCGAGAACTTTCTCTTTCTCTTCCTTTTTCACGAACTCAAACTTCTCAAGCTCCTTTTCAATCTGCTCGCGCGCAAGCGAGTTTACCTCTCCAACAATCTGAGAAATCTTAGCCATAACTTCTTTCATATTGCCTTTTGCTTCAGGGTGCTCTGCTATCACTTTTCCAACAACGCCTCCAGCTTGCGCCTTTCCGTAGTCAAAAGCGTTTTTGAGCGCGTGCTTGCGTATCGTTTCCTCAATTCCCAAAGAAATCTCCTCATTTTCTCTCTGAAAACTTCTTCACTTCATACCCGCGCGCTTCCAATAATTCAGAGGTTCTTCCCATAATAATTATTTTCGCATTTCCAAGAGCTTCTAAATCGCGCGAGCCAGTTAGAAACATTGCAATCTTCAGTTGCATCTTCCATTCTCTCAAGAGCTCCTTTACTCCTTCAGCTCCTTTCTTTTCCCATACTTTCAGGAACGGAAGAGCTGCTCCTCCATATTGCGCTCCGAGCGCTATGCACTTTGCGATGTCAACTCCAGAGCGAACGCCACCAGAGCCTATAACCGGAATCTCAACAGAACTGCTTGCTTCAACAATTGAGTGCGCAGTAGTCAAGCCCCACTCCTCAAATCCACTTGCCGCGTTCTTATCCCTATACTGCTCAACAGCGCTCCAAGAAGTGCCACCAACTCCAGCAACATCAATCATGCTTACTCCAGCAGCTTCGAGCATTTCCGCGACTTCGCGCGTAATTCCCGCGCCTGTTTCCTTTGCAATCACGGGAATAGTTATCTTCTCGCACGCTTTTTCAATTGCCTTAATTCCAAGCTCAAAATTCTTGTCGCCTTCCTTCTGAATTGCTTCCTGAAGCGGGTTGATATGAACCGCAAGCGCGTCTGCTTCCACACGCATGAGCGCTTTGTTTATGAGTTCCCAGTCTCCTTCCTTCAACTGCGGAATTCCTATATTTCCTATAATTGGAATTTTCGGAGCCACTTCGCGCACTGCGTAAGTGTCCGTGAGCTTCTCGTTTTCTAACATTGCGCGCATTGAGCCCAAGCCCAAAGCAACCTTCTCTTCTTCAGCAGCTTCGGCAAGCGCCAGGTTGATTTTCTTTCCTTCTTCATACCCGCCAGTCATCGCTTCAATTACAATAGGCGCGTCAAGTTTTTTTCCAAGCATTCTGCTCTGCGTGCTTAACCTCTCCAAATCAAGCTCTGGGAGCGCAACATGCAGAAACTCAACATCTTCAAAACCAGCATTCTTGCAGCACGCTTCTACATTTTTGCCTAAGCACACGCGCACATGCGAGCCTTTTCGCTTCTCGGTTTTATCCGACGCCATAGAAGATAATTGGGCGAGTATATTAATTAGCTTTCTGCCCCGAACCGCGGATGGGAAACCCCCTCTCCCTCCTTACTCAAAACTCAAGCTCGCATACGCGACGACGGAACTTCTATCCCCCGTTACATCGCCCGAGCTCGCGTACTTCAAAAGCTTTCCCTCGCTTGCTCCGCACTTCTTCGCGTAAAGCGCTGCTGCGGCAATTGGAGCAAACCCACAGATTGATGCTCTGCGCGCTCTGACTACTTCTACGAACCCGCGCGCGTCCAAGCTCTTCAGCTTTTCTATTGCCTCAAAATCTTTTCTCTTCGCGCTTTCCGCGTTCTCAAAATGAGTGAAATCCGAGCTCGCAATAACAACTGCTTTTCCTTTGCTCGCTTCGTAAACTGCATTAGCGACTGCGCTCGCGCTCTCAAAACTCTGCTCAAGCATGCAAATTCCAACGAACTTAAACTCGCGATAAACTCTCTGAAGAAACGGAAGCTGAACTTCAAGCGAGTGCTCAAACTCATGTCCATTTTCGTCAAACTCAATTGCGTTGCCGCCCGCTTCCTCAATTTTTCGTGCAAGCTCTTCATCATTCTTCGCAACCCCAAGAGGCGTCTTCCAATCCTCGCGCGAAAGAGCAAGAGATACTCCGTTTCCAGTGTGATTTGGGGAAAGAATCACAAGCGGAGGAGGCGAAGAGTAAGCTTTTTTCAAGCACGCGTAGCTGAAGCCGGCAACAGCTCCCGAGTACATGTAGCCGGCGTGCGGGGCAACGAGCGCAAAGGGCTTTTTCACATTTGCAAGCTCTCTACTCGCCTTACTAATATAATCGTCAACTTCGCGCGCAAGCTCCCTAGAATTCGAGGTATAAAACGAACCTGCTACTGCGGGCGCTCTCATAAGCTAGTTTTCAGGCGTGCAAACGTTTAAATACTACTGTCTGCCATCAACTAATCTCATTCTAAGTTAGTGGAGTGGACTTATTCAGAAGAAATAACAAACAACGTCCTTAAAACAGAGTTGATACTTTTGGTAACAATCATTACAAGCAAAACTGGCGGAATAATAAATGTCCATGGCTTCGCTATTACGTACAATGGAAAGCGGACTGATAAATTCTTGAAGAACTGCGTGCCTCTTCTTGAATCCATCCGAAAATTTGAGACTAATTCAACCGAAGACCCTCTTGGCTGCAAGCGAATTTCCACCATAGTTGCGCTCGCAAAAAACAATTATGCTCCAGAATCAACGAGCGAAGTGCTGGACCAAATCGTAGGCAACGGAATGAGTACGGAGAATCAAAAAGTCATAAGCTGGTGCAAACTAATTTCAAATACAAAAGCTCACATTTCCGAGAGCGTTTCTAACTCAGCAAAGTTCTTGCGTGACTATGCATTCCAGTCAGCAAAACTTTCCTCGATTGCATTAGGCATCTGCTTCTTTTTTTCTTACGGATCTCTAATTGCAGCAGCAGTAATTGGGGCTACAATTATTGGAATGTTCGCTACCCTTATAGGAGTACTCAAAGCAATTAAAAACCACAAATACTATTCATTCAACAAGCAGTTGGATGAAGAACTTTCTGCAGTAGAAGAAAATTAAATAAGCACCTAAGAGTTGAGCAAATGATTTTTGGAGCAAAACAAAAAGTGATTTCACAGAGTGGCTTTACGCTTAAGAATACACAAAGAAACCGCGCTTTTTTTAAGGAGCACAAGGAGCTACTGGAGACGATTGATAAGCGAAGCAAGCGTTCTCCTCCTCCAACCGTTGAAGACAAAATCAACGCATCGCTCGCTCTTGTGAAAACAGAACCGAAGCCGACAGCTGAAATTCTAAAACAAGCCGCAATGCATGAAGAAACTAAATTTCTTAAGGAGCAGTATTCTAACTGCGCAAAAGTTGCCGATACTGAACGAAAACACAACAACGCCCTATACGCGATGGCAATTAGCATGACTGTAACATGCACAACTGGTTTGATATCCATATTCTCGGTCACTCCGCAAGCGTCTAGCTCCATCTGGAATCTTATCATTGGAGGAATATGTATTCTCTCAGCTGCAGTTACTATAACATCCACCGGTTTCTTCACATTTTTTGCAGACAAACTCAGCAATTTAAAAACAAAAATCTACTACGTAGCAAAGCCAAAATCAGCAAACATTGTAGAAAATTAGGTGATGCGCATGGCAGTTGATTCGGCACAAAAAATGCTCAATACAAATTGCATCTTCATTCGCAATACTAAGCCCGGGCGCGAATTTTTCAAAGCACACAGCACGCAGTTGAAAATTCTTAGTGGAGAAATAGGAGGAGATCCAACTGTTATCAGGCGCTTAAAAATCAGTTCAGCTGTATGTATTGCTAAGCATGCCTCCGAGCACGCTGCATCCGCTTTAATGCAGGCAAAAAAGACCGAAGAAGACGAAAAGCTCCAAGAGCATTATGAAAAATGCGCAAAGCTTGCAGAATCAAAAAAATACTTCGACCGATTGGAGTTTTCACTCGGCGCCTCAACGCTTGCAATGATAGGAGTTGGGGTCACTTTTGGGGCCATTCTAACTCCAGTATGGCCAGTTTTTGCTTTCTTGTTAGCTTTTTCTTTCATGGTTCCTTCTGCAATAGTTACCCACAAGTTCTTTACTAAAAAAGAGCAGGAGTATAAATTAATTCGCGAGAGCCTGCTCAAGCCGCAGCCGCGCGAAGTAGATTGCGGGTGTGCAAGTTGCAAACCTAATCTAGACGTGATTAAATAAGCAAGGTGATAGAACATGGCAAAAAACAACAAAAAGACAGAACAGCTTGGCATAAACGCGCTTACAAACATGCTCGGCGATAAATCTCAACTCCTAGAAGTCCGTGTTGATGCAGCGAAGTGCATTGTTGAAATAATCAACGAAACAAGCGATCTTAGCGAGAAAACTAAGCTTATTGCTCCTCTTTTGGATGCGCTTAAGGCAAGCAAAGAGCCGAAGCTCACTCTCGCACTCATAGATATTTTCTCAAAACTGCTCGCAAGCGAAATTCGCCTAATCGATTTCGGGCAAATACACCTTGCTCTCGCTCCGCTTGTTTTGAATGCAGATGCAGGCGTTCGCATTGCAGCCGCGCGCGCAGTTGTAACCAATTTCGGGAAATACAACAAAGAAAAAAAGAAGTCAGTTCTTGATACCAACATACATCATCTAGAAGAATCTATTGCAAACGACGTAATAAAAAATATCTCGAATGCAGTTAACAAAAAGCTAAATTCAAACGGAGCGAACAACGGCGAGTTCACTGAATCCGCGTGGGTTATTTCTACTCTATCTCTCATGCTCGTGAACAAAACTGCGTGCGACATAAGAGTCAGCGTTAGAAATGTAGACGTATCCGCGCAGGTACTTCTTAAGATATTCGAGAAAACAAACTCAAGTGCGCACAAAACCGAACTTCTCTTCGCGCTCTGGCAGATGAAAGACTACATGGCTACGCCAACTTACGCTCTAATTTCGCTTCTTCCAGACAAGCTGAGCTTGCAGAAGCTCGACAGCATGTTCAATTTGAGGCAATCGCGCGTGCAAGCCAAAGGCGCAGGCGTCGGCGCTCCAATCAAAAACAAGACGTAGAAAGCAAACCTCGCGCCAGCGCATAAGCTTAAATAGCCCAAGTTTCCTAATCCTACTTACAAGTGTGCGCACCGAAAACTCGCGTGCACTATAAAAACAAGCAGAGAATTTCGGACTTTTCCAGTTGCTTTAAGGAATTAAAGTGCGGAAAGATTACTCTGTTTTTTAGAAACCAAGGTGGTTAAAGTGAATCAGAATCAGAAGACAGTAGTACCAGACACGAGCGTGGTAGTAGACGGAAGAATAACAGAACTCGTGAGAAACGGCGAATTCAAGGGATGCCGAGTAATTCTGCCAAACGCAGTAATTGCCGAGCTTGAGCACCAGGCGAACATGGGAAGAGAAACCGGGTTCAACGGGCTTGAGGAAGTTAAAGCTCTCAGCGACTTGTCGCAGGAGCAGCAAATTGAGCTTGAATACGCTGGCGAGAGGCCCACAATTAATGAAGTGCGCGGGGCAAAGAGACGAGGAGACATAGACGCGAAGATACGCGCAATGGCAAAGGAGAACAACGCGCTTCTTGTAACTTCGGATAAAGTGCAGAACGAGGTTGCGCGCGCAGAAGGAATAGATGTAATGTTTCTAGACGCGATAATTTCAGAAAAGGTGCTTTCGTTCATGAAGTACATCACTCCTCAAACTCTTTCGCTTCATTTGAAGGAGAACACGCTTCCAATGGCAAAGCTCGGGAAACCCGGAGAAATAAAACTTACTCCACTCGCAGAAGTAAAAACTACCCGCGAGGAGCTCAAAAGCATGGCGCGCGAAATAGTTGAGTCTGCGAAGAGCAGTGCAAACGCGTACATTGAAATAGACCGAAGAGGAGCAACAGTTGTCCAGCTGGGAAGCTACCGCATTGCAATCGCGCGTCCTCCTTTCTCAGACGGCTATGAAATTACCGTAGTTCACCCGATTTTGAAAGCTTCGTTTGAAGATTACCCTCTCTCTGAGAAATTGAAGCAGAGGTTAACTGAGTGCGCAGAAGGAGTAGTCATCTGCGGGCCTCCGGGAGCAGGAAAATCTACTTTCACAGCAGCGCTTGCAGAGTTCTACATGAACAAGGGAAAAATTGTGAAAACAATGGAAAGCCCAAGAGATTTGCAGGTCTGCGATGAAATCACGCAGTATGCGCCTCTTGAAGGCAGTTTCGAGAAAACCTCTGATATCATGCTTCTTGTGCGTCCGGACTACTCAGTCTACGACGAACTGCGCAAAACCGAAGACTTCAGAATCTTCAGCGACATGCGCTTAGCGGGAATAGGAATGGTCGGAGTAGTTCATGCGAACAAGCCAATTGATGCAGTTCAGCGCTTCATCGGCAGAGTAGATTTGGGAATGATTCCCCAAGTCGTTGACACTGTAATTTTCATCAAAGACGGAAAGATTCACCGCGTTTACGAGTTGGGCTTCGTTGTGCGAGTTCCTACTGGAATGATTGAAGCAGACCTCGCGCGCCCAGTAATTGACGTGCGCGATTTTGAAACCAACGAGCTGGAATACGAAATCTACACGTTTGGGGAAGAAACAGTTGTTCTTCCAGTTCCCAAAGGAATTGAAAAGAAACAGCGCGTTGACAGCGAGTGGGCAGCGAAAAAGCTCAACGGCT
>JBDROI010000060.1:0-14164 GCA_043810245.1 Microcaldota archaeon | reverse complement strand
GGAAGCCGAGGCTTATCCGGAATTGACAAATTCCTTCTTGGAAGCACTTCCGACAGAATTGTACAACATGCTTCCTGCAAAGTATTCATCGTAAAATAAACGGTTGGTTTTTTGGCGCAAGCAGAATTAAATATTGGATTGTTGGGTCACGTAGACCATGGAAAAACGAGTTTGACAAAATGCTTAACAGGAGTTTGGACTGACACGCACAGCGAGGAGCTTAAACGCGGGATCAGTATAAAACTCGGCTACGCTGACGCTGTTTTTAGAAAATGCTCAAAATGCTCAGGAGTAGAAGCCTACACCTCTTCAGAAAAATGCCCCAAGTGCGGAAGTGCAACTCACGTTCTTAGAAAAGTTTCATTTCTAGACGCCCCTGGGCACGAGATGCTAATGACTACTGCAATCGCAATGTCGAGCATAATTGATGGGGCCGTTTTAGTAGTCGCCGCGAATGAGAAATGCCCGCAGGCGCAGACGCTCGAGCACCTTATGATTCTAGACATTCTAGGAATCAAGCACGTCGTTATCGCGCAGAACAAAGTCGATTTAGTTCCGCGCGAAAAAGTTATTGAAAATCAAAAGCAAATACGCGAAATGGTAAAGGGAACATGCGCTGAAAATGCGCCCATAATCCCAGTGGTTGCAAACTACCAGCTGAACATCGATGCGCTCATATTCGAAATCGAGAAGAACATACCCACCCCAAAGCGGGATATCAATTCTCCTCCGCGCATGTACATTGCACGCTCTTTTGACGTAAACAAGCCCGGAACTGAGATCAACAAGCTCGTCGGAGGAGTCATAGGCGGCTCAATAATACGCGGAAAGCTCAAAATTGGAGATGAAATCGAATTGATTCCAGGCATAAACAAGGGCGAAAAGGGAAAAGAAGCGTATATCACAGTCAAGGGGCGCATTGAGCGCTTGAGCACAGGAAAAGAACAGCTTACTGAAGCAATTCCTGGGGGCTTGATTGCCATAGGCACCAAGCTTGATCCAGCTGTTACAAAGGCAGACGGCCTGGTTGGAAACATGCTCGGAATTCCAGGTTCGCTTCCAAAGCTCACGAGCGACCTAGACCTCGAGTTCACTCTCCTTAAGCGCGCGGGAATGGGGAACACGCCTCTCATAATTAACGAACCCATCGTAATAAGCGCAGGAACTGCCACTACAATCGGATTTGTGCTCAAAGTGAAAAAGAAAAACGTGATGTTGAAGCTCAAGCGCTCCGTAGTAGTAGAAAAAGGCTCTCGCGTTGCACTCAGCAGGCGCGTGGGGCAGAGATGGAGGCTTGCGGGCTTCGGAGTAGTCGCTTAAACTCAGCGAAAAGGTATTTAAACCGATTGCTTCCTAATAATAAATCCTATTTAAGCCATCAACGGAAAAACTGATGAGCTTTCAAAAACCGAAAGCGAGGTGTTGTATATGAAGAGTTATGTGAAGTTTGAGACTCCAAAAGAACTAGTAGAAAAGGCATACCAAGCAGTGGAAGCAGCGCGCGAAACCGGCCGTGTGCGAAAAGGAAGCAACGAAGCCACGAAGGTCATTGAGCGCGGCACCGCAGTTCTTGTTGTAATTGCAGAAGACGTTGACCCAGAAGAGGTCGTAATGCATCTTCCAAGTCTCTGCGACGAAAAGAAAATCCCCTACGTTTACGTTCCTGGAAAGAAAGAGCTAGGGAAAGCAGCCGGCTTAGAAGTTCAGTGCGCGGCAATCGCGATTGAAAAAGCTGGAACTGGAAAGGAATTAGTAGAAACAATAGTTGGACGTCTTGGCAGAAAACCTGCAGCTCCTGAGAAGGAGGAGAAGAAAGAGGCAAAGAAGGAAGAGAAAAAGGAAGAAAAGAAGGAAACGCCAAAAGAGCCAAAGAAGCCCAAGAAAGAGAAAAAAGAAGAGAAAAAAGAAGAAAAGAAGGAAGAGAAGAAAGAGTAGGTGTTTTAAATGGCAGTTGAACCCTCAACCTCTGAAGTAGTCGAAGTAATTGGCAAAACCGGGATCTACGGCGAGGTCTACCAAGTAATGTGCAAAGTTCTTGAAGGCCGCGACAAGGGGCGCGTAATACGCAGAAACGTAAAAGGGCCAGTTAAGCGCGGTGACAAACTTATCTTGCTTGAAACAGAGCGAGAAGCAAAGCCTATTAAAGCGAAGTAAACTGGGTGTTAACAATGCAATGTGAATTTTGCCATGAACAAATGGAAGATGGAACTGGAATACTTTACGTCAGAAAGACAGGAGACCAGTTCTACCTCTGCTCAAGCAAGTGCCGAAAAAACCTGCTGAAGCTCAAGAGAAACCCCCGCAAAATAAAATGGGTTGAAACGCCTGAGGTAGTCACCAAGTCCAAGAAGCAGAAGGAGAAGCCAGAAGCAAAGAAAGCGGAAAAACCAGCTCCTTCAGCTAAGAAGCAGGCCTAGCGGCTCAGCCCCTTATTTTTTATTCTTTATTACCCTAAGAGTAGTACTAATCAGGTGATATTATGGAGCGAACTTTTGTAATTCTAAAACCAGACGCAGTCGCGCGCGGGCTTTCCGACGAAATCATTGCCCGCTTTGAGCGCAAAGGGCTCTGCATCGTAGGAAAAAAGAAATTCAAATTCACTAAGGAAATCTGCGAGGAGCACTACGCGCACCACACGAGCAAACCCTTCTTTCCCAAGCTTGTTGACTTCATGTGCTCTTCCGAAGTAATCTGCCTAGTGCTTGAAGGAAAAGACGTCGTAAACGTTGTTAGAAAGCTCTGCGGAGCAACAAACTCGCGCGAAGCTGAACCGGGAACAATACGCGGCGACTACGGAATGAGCGTGCAGAAGAACTTAGTTCACGCTTCCGATTCCCTTGAAACTGCAAAAAAGGAAATCTCAAGATTCTTCAAGCCGGCAGAAATAAAGAGCTGCTCAAACTGCTGTGAACATATCTACACCGAAGAAGAGAGAAAATGAGCTGATTAATATGCTTCTTACAAAAGAGCAGATTTTAGGGCGCAAAATAGTTTCCGAATTTCTTGGAAATGAGCAGTTTCAGCCCTGCGGAGTTGATTTGTCGCTTCGCGAGGTTCACGAGCTTTCCGAAGCGGGCGTAATCGATTTTGACAACAGCGCGCGCAAAATTCCAGCTTCAAAAGCGCTCGAGTTCAAAAACGACGAGCTTAAGCTCAAAAAAGGGGCATACAAAATCATCTACAACGAAATAGTAATGATTCCCGCAGACTGCGCCGCCTTCGGCTTCTCAAGAAGCTCGCTTCTGCGCTGCGGCGCTTTCGTAAACTGCGCAGTCTGGGACCCGGGCTACAAAGGACGAAGCGAATCCCTCCTCATAGTTGAAAACGAGCACGGAATCACGCTCAAGAAAAATGCGCGCCTCGTCCAATTAGTCTTCGTGAAGCTTGAAGACGAGGCAAAGGAGCTCTACCGCGGCGCATACCACAACGAAAATTTGAGAAAACGAAGAAGAGGCGAATGAAATGATACGCTCACCAATTTTATGCCTTCTCGGGCACGTAGACCACGGCAAAACTACGCTCGCGGACAAAATCCGCGGAACCGCAGTTGCAAAGCGGGAAGTAGGCGGAATTACGCAGATGATAGGCGCGAGCTTCATTCCAACTGAAACAATACGCGAAATCTGCGGAGGCTCCATGAAATTCGAGCTCAAAATTCCAGGGCTTCTTCTTATCGATACTCCAGGGCATGAGGCATTTACGAATTTGAGAAAGCGCGGGGGAAGCATGGCCGATTTGGCAGTTCTCATTGTAGACATAATGCAGGGCTTCCAGCCTCAGACTCTTGAGGCAATAGAAATTCTGCGCGAGTACAAGACTCCCTTCGTAGTTGCGGCAAACAAAATCGACCTGCTTGAAGGCTGGAAAATGCAGGAGAATTCCTTCTTCTCAGCTTCTTTCGCGAAGCAGCGGGAGAGCGTTCAAGAGGAGCTCGACAAACAGCTCTACTCGCTCATCGGAAGACTTCACGAACTCGGGTTTCCATCAGAGCGCTTTGACCGAGTCAACGACTTCACAAAGGAAATTGCAATTGTTCCGGTAAGCGCGAAAAGCGGAGAAGGAATTCCCGAATTGCTGATGTTTTCCGCAGGTCTCTCGCAGAAATACATGGGCAAGCAGTTGGATATTGAAGTAAAGGGCGCCGGAAAGGGAAACATTCTCGAAGTAAAGGAAGAGCGCGGACTCGGAAAAACAGTAGATGTCATACTCTACGACGGCTCGCTGAAGAAGAACGATATTATTGTTTTTGGAACCACCGACGGAAACACAAGCTCCACAAAGGTTCGCGCGCTTCTCAGGCCCAAGCCGCTGAACGAAATGCGCGATCCCCAAGACAGATTTGACTATGTTGATGAAGTATGGGCCGCCTGCGGAGTCAAAATTTTCGCTCCCGGCTTGGAAGACGCAGTTGCGGGCTCCCTTCTTCTCGTTGCTTCTGAAACCAATTTGGAAGAGCTTAAGGAAGAAGTGAAGAAAGAAATTGCAGATGTTTTCGTAAGCGGCGGAGGAGCAGGAGTAATCCTGAAAGCTGACACAATCGGTTCAGTTGAAGCGCTCACAAAGCTTCTGCTTGCTTCAAACATAATAGTTAAAGAAGCAAGCATAGGAAAAGTGGGAAGAAAAGACGTTATCAACGCGAGTGCGGTGAAAAACGAAAACAAATATTTGGGAGTAATCCTTGCATTTAATACGCCAATTGCAAGCGATGCCGAAACAGAAAGCGAAAAGCAGGACATACCTATCATTTCAAGCAACATAATTTACGCGCTCATAGACACCTACAAGGAATGGGTTCGCTCGGAAAAGGATGCAGAGAAAAAAGCCGCGTTCGAGACGCTGACTCTGCCTGCTAAAATCAAAGTGCTTCCGAACTTCTGCTTCCGCGCCAGTCATCCGGCAATTTTCGGAGTTGAAGTTCTCATAGGGAGAATAAGAACAGGCTATGAGATGAAGAACAGCGAAGGAGTCGTAATAGGCGAAATAAAGTCCATTCAAGCAGAAAAAGAAAGCGTTCAGGAAGCGAGCAAAGGAATGCAGGTTGCAATCAGCATGGCAGAGCCTACTTTCGGGCGCCAAGTAAACGAAAAAGACGTTCTTTTCTCAGTAGTTCCAAAAGAGCACGCGCGCCTGCTCAAAGAAAAATACAAGGAGCACATGAACGAAGAAGAGCTGAAGCTTCTAGAAGAAAAATAGTTTGCTCCCTCTGCCTCTATTCTTATCTCCTAACAATATCCTTCTGCTGTGCTCCTGCTGGTTTCACGCAGTTTCCAGCTGGGCGCGGAAATCTTTTTCGCTCTATCGACTGCTCAATAGGAGTAGTAACAATATTCCAAATATCTGTACTCAACCTGATTTTTTTTGCGTTCCCTGCAAAATGCAGTTCCGCTTCCAGTTTTTTCATAATCTTGTCGAAAAGCACGCCGTAAATTCCGCTGGCGCAATCGCGGCCGCGCGTCCTCGTTTCGCTGTAAATCATTTTGAGCAATCCTTTTGCGTTCTCCCTATGCTGCGGGTTTTCATCGCTCTTCAGCACTTCAATAAGTTTGTTAACCAATTCTTCAGCTTCCCCCAGCGTGTAATCTACATCCAGCAAATTTACTTTGTTTATTTCAACCATCATATCACCTTCTCAAACACCTATCTTACGCTTCTCCTAGTTTTCCGCTAGAACCTCCTTCAGTGTGGTGCTTCAGCCTCTGCTTCAAAAGCTCGCTGCCAATAAGCGCTCTGGCTTCCTCACCCATGCACTGCTTCTTTCTCCAATCATTGCGCGGCTCAAAATAGAAATTGCGCCCAAATTCCAAGTAAATCAGGTCTCTTTCCGTTCTCTTATCCCCTGCTCTAACTGCCTCATTCATCTCACTTTTCAGCATTTCTTCAAACTTCGCGTAATTTCCTTTTCTATCGCTCAAAGCAGTTTCTCGCAGTTTTCCTCTAGTAAAATTAAGCATCCACACAGCGTTTCTTCGGCGCTCTGGGTTCTTCTCGCTCTTCAGCACTTCAAACAGCTTTTTGGCAGTTTCAATGCTTGGTTTTTGCGCGTAAACTTGCATTTTTTCACCCATTTATCTCTTAATCCTCCGCAGGGTTTTCACTGCTTTCACTCCAACACTGCTTCCGTTTGGGCGCAAAAATCTTTTTCTTTCAGTCGGAAGCGCTATGCCCGCGCTTGCGTTATTGATAGTTTTTGCAATAATATCTCGCGCCCACATGGCATCAGCAGAATAGCTCAACCTATTTCTCAAAATCCCAATTCCGCGCTCAATTGCAGTTCTATCGCCAATTTTGCAAATTGCCTCCATGGCTGCTGCAATTGGGTAAACATCGCGCTTCGTGAGAACTTCAATAAGTGCATCGCAAATCTGCTTGCGCTCCACCTCTCCAGTAACAATCTTATAAGTTCTTCCAAGCGCCATTGTAGCACCTACTGCAGGCAAGCCCTTTCGGCGAGTCGCTGTTCTAATAAGAGCATCAATCTGTTCTTCTTCGCTTATTCCATCTGAACCTATTTCTATCACGTTAATATCCATAGTAAATCACCTACAAAAAGCAAGTAAATACATTGGGTCGTTTCTCCTATTTAAACCTGCGCAAATTTCTCTCGTCGAAGCCTCTCGTTCTCTTCGAGGAGATGCGCGCGCAGGCTCTCTCAAAAGCTTTTTAAACTCCAATCTACCCAATAAACTCATGAAAGCGTGCCAAAAAAGCTCAAGGAACTTCTTCTATTATAGCTTCAGCTTTTGGTATGCGTAGGGCTAGGAAGTAACTTTTTTTTGCTTCTGGTGCCCGTGCGCGGTGAAAACTACTAGATGAGAGGTGAGAATGTGTTGGGAAAACAAATTCGCTTGGACCGTTTGAGAGACAGGAAAACAAAGAGAATGCTGCTCATTCCTATGGACCATGGTTTCGGAATGGGGCCCATTGAAGGGCTGGAAGATATGGCTTCAATGGTGAACAAAGTAGCAGAAGGAGGAGCTAACGCAGTTCTTCTGCACAAAGGAGTAGTCAAAAGCGGGTACCGAGGCTATGGAAAAGACATAGGCTTAATCATCCACATGTCCGGCTCAACAGCGCTCGCAATTGATGGAAATGCAAAAGTTCTCACGTGCTCAGTTGAAGAAGCGTTGAAGTTAGGCGCAGACGGAGTGAGCATCCACGTAAACATCGGCGCGCAGACAGAAGCGAAAATGCTCGAAGACGCAGGAAGAATTTCGCGCGAATGCGAAGAGTGGGGAATCCCGCTTTTAACAATGGTTTACGCGCGCGGAGAAGGAATAAAAAAAGACATGGCTCTCGCGGAAAAAGTAGCCATGGTTTCAAGAACCGCCTATGAGTTAGGAACCGACATCATAAAAACGAGCTACACTGGAGACGTGAAAAGCTTTGAAAAAGTAGTCAACTCCTGCCCCGTTCCAATAGTAATAGCAGGCGGACCTAAGATGGACACGGAAAAAGACGTTCTTGAGATGGTGAAAGACTCTATTGAGTGCGGAGGAGCCGGAGTTGCGTTCGGAAGAAACGTCTTCCAAGCGCGCGATCCAACCGCGCTCTGCAGGGCGTTGAGCTTGGTAATTCACAAGAACGGAAGCATAAAGGAAGCTCTTGAGCTTCTGAAAGAGTGAGTTGATCTTATGGAAAAAACAGACAAAGAAATCTGGGTAAGCGATTCAAAACTCGCGGAAAAATTGGGCGTAAGCTTGCGCGAGAGCAAAAGCGGGGCAGAAGTAATCATTGCAAAATTCAGCGATTTGGAGCTTGTAAAAGAAGCTGAAAAGAAAGGAGCGCAAAGAATCTTCATGAAGTGCTCAAACTGGAAAACAATTCCGCTTGAAAACCTGCTCGCGTACGTGAAAAAAGCAAAAATCATTGCAGAAGTTGAAAGCGCAGAGGAAGCAAAGCTCGCGCTTGAAACTCTCGAGAAGGGAGCTTCAGGAGTCTACATGCCTAACGCAAGCGAAAGCGAGCTGAAGGCAGTTGTTGACTACGTTCGCGGAAGCACCGAGAAACTCGAGCTCAAGGAAGCAGTAATTAAAACAGTTCTAAAAGTAGGCATAGCGGCTCGCAGCTGCATAGACACAGGAGAGCTCATGAGCATAGACGAAGGAATTTTAGTCGGCTCAGCAGGAAGCGCGCTCTTTCTAATGCAGGCAGAAGTGAGCGAGAACCCTCACGTAGCCACGCGCCCATTCCGCGTAAACGCAGGAGCTCTTTCGCTCTACGCTCTTCTCGAAGGCGGAAAAACAAAATACCTGGAGGAGCTTAAAACCGGAGACAAAGTTCTCATCGTAAACAAGAACGGAGGCGCGCGCGCTGCAGTAGTAGTTCGCAACAAAATCGAATGGCGCCCAATGCTGCTCATTGAAGCAGAATGCGAAGGAAGAACTGTGAAAACAATTGCTCAAGACGCAGAAACAATACGCGTGCTCACAAAAACAGGCTCGAAAAGCGTAGCCGAATTAAAGAAAGGAGACAAAATTCTAGTGCGCTTGAGCGAAGAGAAGGCGCGCCATTTCGGGGTTCCGGTTGAAGAGCGCATAATAGAGCAGTAACAAAAAAGGGGTTTGGGCCAGGTATTTAAGGGTTTTCTTCGAGCACTCTACTTAAGGAGTGTGAGATTTTTCGACGTTAGTCGAATTCTTCGCCTTCGCGCGGCTTTCTCTTCAGCGCCCTGTAAGTGAAATATGTTACCAGAAGAACACCTCCCAAAAAGAACAGCGTGCCGATGATACCTACTCCGATTATAATAAGCGTTGAAATCGGTTCCTGCCACCATTGTGGCTCTTGCCGTTTTGGCCTGCTGTTCTTTGTTTCATCCAAACTTCGTGGTGTTGATGAACACTCCGAATCGCCTGAGTGACTGCAGTCTGGATCGCAGATGCCGTCGTCAAGAGCACTGCAGAAATTGTCTTCGTCTTTTGCGAAGCAGTCGGGGGCACCTCAGTTTTTCTTCACTTGCCGATAAACCAAATACGCGAAAATACTGAGAATGGCAAAGAGAAAAAGTGTGCTGAATGCAATTACACCCAGTTTTAGTATAATAGCTAATTGCCCCCCATTTTCTTCTGGTTCCTGATTCTCATCATTAGGGGCACTAGGAGGATCTTTCGTTTTTAAATCATCAAGCCCCCTGCCATCATACGGACAATCTTTGTCTCTTAGTGATGTACAGTCAGGATCGCAGACACCGTCGCTAAGCGCACTGCAGAAGTTGTCTTTATCTTTCGCGAAGCAATCTGGTGAGCAAGAGAGCATATTTTCGTGCTCGTCGCATCTACCATTGGAATTACAGAGCGCATTTTGCAAGTCTGCTTTTTCATAGAGAATTGTGCCGTTGTGAACAATCTGTAGTTTCTGCGCAGATTCATTAAACTGAATGTTAAGCCAGTCTCCCGTTTTGTCTACGTCTATCGTTCCACCTGGGTCCTTATACACAACAAACCCCAAATCAAAATTTAAGTTTTCAATCACAGTATCATTCTCATCCAATAGTTGCAGAGAGTAAGGACCGCTGACGTATCGGGTTTGTTCGCCCATGGAAAGATAGAGATTCTTCATTTCAATCTCTCCTGTTCTATATGCGTCGAATATTACAGTTACGGTCAAATCAACAGAGCTAACCGACAAACTCATCAGCAAAATCAAAAAGACAATTTTTTTCATCATTCGGGACACCTCAAAACAGTCTCCAAATGTTTGAGACTTGGTTCATCATGATAACGAGGACCTTCAGCATTTGTCCAGCTCATTATGGAGCGTCCACCTAGCTGGTTGATATTCCCCCTACAACATTTGTAGCAGTCAGGATATGGATTACATTCTTTACCCCCACTAAATCCGCAAATTGCTCCATCTCCGTTTTTCCAGCAACAATCTCCATCTGGATCGCAGCCATACTCCTTACTAAGCGGATTCGGAGTCGCATCACGCCCGCATCTCCAACCGCAATCACAATACTCATCTCGTAAGCCAAATTCGTGTCCAAGTTCATGAGCAGTTATAACTTCATAACCCATTTCAATAAAAACAGTTCGCGTACCATAAGTATACCCGTTCATACCTCCACTGAATATATCCCTCCCCCCCGATTCCAATTACATAATCCACCTTAGATTCTGCTGAATTTGTGGTTTCATTCTCATCGCTTAGATAATTAAGTGCACACTGCTTTATCTGCTCGATATCTTCAATGCTCGCTTCCGAATTTATAGTAAAATTGCAACTTTCGTTAGTTTGAGATATTTTTATCCTATCTGTACAATTAGCTAAAGATGGCAATGTCGTTCGCAAAAAATTTGATTGAGTATCCACTTCGTCGTTAAATGCATCCTGACCATACTCCCAATTTACTGGAACAAACAGTACATGAAAAACGGATGAAACACACTTATTGTTTTCACAAACGCTTTTTCCAGGGCATTGAAGATCAATACTGCATGCATTTTTTTCTATCTGATTTTGCCTAATTACAAACGAAATATTTATGGGTGTCTCAGCGATTTTTTGGCTTGCGGCAACGCTTGCATCATACTCTATTTTGATATCCCCTGCCGCCTCCAAAAACACCCCGTTAATCTCTTCTTCGCTCTTTGCTTCATAATACTTTCCGCCGCTCACGTTAGCTATACATTGAAGCTGCTCTCTCCCAAGCTTTGAGCGGTTGCTTTCGTCTGCAATATAGCCAACTACATAAGTCGGAACAGTCTTGTTCAGAAGAGCGTACTCCTGGGCAGTTTCGCAGGAGTCTCCTCCGCAGGAGTCAATTCCGTCGCTGAAAATAACTAAGTAGCGACTCACGCTGGCGTTTTGCTCTGCCTTCTTTTGAAAAAACAAATAAGACGTCTTGAGGCCGTATTCAAGAGCAGTGCTGGTGCCAAAAAGATAGCCGCCGTAGTCATTTGGTCCGTAAAGATAGTGAAGAGAACTCTTTGCACTGCCTTTGTTTGATGTGAGGGAAGTGAAATCCAATACTCCGCAGGAGCCGCAAGAGCCCCATGCACAGCCTCCAAGTTTTCCTATTGATAACCTAACTCCATCTGGAAATACATCAACTGCATCAATTGCTCCTTTCTTTGCTTCTTCTAAAACATTGCCCTGGCTCTGATTCCATGAAGCGTCAATTATAATCATCAATTCCAGATATTCGCCTCCTGTTCTTTTTGCATTGCATACGCGAAGCGTTTCATTGCACCTTCCGCTCTTGCATTCAAAGCCATAGTTACAGTAGTCGTCAAGCGCAATGCAGTGCCTGTCAAAGCATTCTTCATAGCTGTTGCACATTTTACTGGAGTTGCATTCTCTTTCTGTTTTCATCTGGCTTGCAGTGGCAGAAAAACCTAACAAAAACAAGCAAAAGGCAATGGCTAAGAGAAGTTTTTTCAACCCCACACCGCAGGAGTTAAGGAGAGACGAGAATTTAAACCCAGCGCTTTCGTTCGGTTTTCCAGCGAAATGAAGAGCAGCGCATGCGGCAAAGCTTGCCGACAGTAAAGTTTTAAATGAGGAGCGCCAAACTTTAGTTGGTGCTAGCTTGGAAAAATACGCGCTTCCCAATGGTTTGAACGTAAAAGACGTAAGCTGGAAGGCATTAGTCGATATGCTTTCAGACGAGCTTCTTTCATTTGAAGGAAAGCGCGGCGAGCTTTCGGAAGCAATCGATGAGAAGACGCGCGAAAAAATTACAATTCAGCGCGAGCTCCACGTTACGCGCATAGCTCTTGCGCACAAGCTCGAAGAAGCTTCAGAGCAGGGTTTTGCAGACACCAAATTCTTCATGCACCTGGTAAAACTTCTTGAGCGGAGCGAGCAGTTGGCAGAGCTTTACGAGCTCGAGCTCGGCTCATGGCTGCGCTTCCTCCATGTTCTAAAGGAAAAGGCAAAGGGCGAGCGCGTTGTAATTTATGGAAAAGAAGGCATCCGCGAGAAAGAGCTTTCGCGCGGCTTAGCATGCGCAGAAAAGCGTATAGCAACAGAAGAAATTCTAAAAATTTCAAAAAAGGGAAAGGAGAAAAAAGGCGCGCGCAAGAAAGCAAAAAAATCAACAGGAAGAAAAAGAGGCAGACCATGACCGCTAAATTCAAAGAACTCTACGTTTCCCAGCTCAGGCTTGACGTAGATGGAAACCAGCTCTTCTGCGACGGCTTGGAGCTTGAAGCGGACGTGCGCACGCTCGCGCAGATGAAAAAAGTTCTCTTTGACGAAAAATTCGCAGAAACTGCAGACCCGCAAACTCCAACTTATTTCATGTACCGCGGAGTGTGCAAATCACCCGAGCTCGAGCTTAAAGACACTCGCTATGATTTAACAATAATTCCTTCGCTCAGCTTGGGAAGCGAATACAACAAGACATTTGGGCACTACCACACAGACGCGCGCCCTGGCCTGACATTCCCCGAAGTTTACGAAGTGCTCGAAGGAGAAGCGCATTACCTTCTTCAGAAAAAGGAAGGAAGCAAACTTTCAGAAGCCAAACTAATCAAGGCGCGTGCAGGCGACGTAGTCATAGTTCCCCCTAACTTTGGGCACGTTACAATAAACCCAGGAAAAGACGCGCTCGTAATGGCAAACTTAGTTTCAACCAAATTCAACTCAGACTACAGCGAATACGAAAGCAAGCAGGGCGCTGCCTACTACGAACTGGTTGGAGGAAAGTTTCTGAAAAACGAGCACTACGAAGCGCCTCCATCGCTGAAAATCGAGAAGGCGCAAAGCGAACTGCGCGACATACTTTCAGTCTTCCTAAACGAGCCGGAAAAATTCGCGTTTCTCAATGCGCCCTGGAAGCTCAAATAAGTTTCATCAATCCTTTTCCTAATTCTGCAACATCTGCTCCAAACAATTGCGAAGTTGCGCGTATGAACGTGAACGTTACTGTGAGCGAAACAAGCGGGAACAGGAATGTTTGAAGAACTAAGAAATTAAGATAACTGGAAATAAGGGAAAGAATTGCCGCTTGGCTTCCTATGAATACCCCCACTCCTGTGAGTGGAGAAACTGTGCTTACTACTGTTCCAGCAATCACTCCAAGCGAAGTTACTCCCGCGCGCCACAATATGGGCCAGAACGTCGGGTCCGAAGCGTAAATCTGGTTAGGCGCGCTTACTGCACCTGCATCAATCGGGCAGGCAAGCGTTGCGGACCCGCTCATTGCAAACATCACCGCAAGCGTAATCGGAAAAACAACATACAGCCCTATTGCAATTGCAATGAGCAGTGCGCCCAATCCGCGGGTAAATGGAAACACGCGCAGAGTAATTCCAAGCGGGAGGAAAGCGGAAATCATGGTGCCTGCGGAAAACTCGAGCAGATGCCGCAGGAAATATATTGCAACTATGAGGAAAGTTATGGTGTGCGTAAAGTAGTGCGCAAGATTCACAAGGCGCGACCACATTATGCTCCCTCCTATCGTATCAAAACCTCCGACGCTAAGAGAGGTTTTTTCCATCATTTCGACTGCAAAGTTGCTGGAAAAAAGATACAAATACATTGTTTTAAGGCATACCAAAATTTCATTCAAATAGCAGTCAGCAAAAATGAACGAAGCAAGATGCGGGTTCTGTTCAACGCTTGCCGTGCATTGCTCCGGAAGGGTTACTCCATAAATTTGAACAATCGAAGTTGAAATCATCGCCGCTTTCGCGGAAATCAGATTCACAAAAATAATCAGTCCTAATACAAGAAGCGCCGAAGCGGCAATGTTGAAGTATTCGCCTTTTGCCCAGCGCTTCATGTTTGCGGCTCCGAATAAAATGGAGAGCATGTACGCTATCGTAGTCAAAAACACTGCAATAAGAAGCGAAATTATTGCCACTCCTTCCCACGACATACCGTGGATTACAGAAGCGCCCCACTGCGTTCCAACTTTTTCAGCAATCGTCTGCGTATCCAAAGGCATAGTTTCCCTCTATATCATGCGCGTCAAATTCGTAACGTCAACTTCTTCGCCCATTATTCTGGAAATTTCGCGTGCAAACGCGATGAGAATAACAAAGTTGAGCGTATTGAGAATCGTGCCCACAAGCACGCTTACTGCAAAGAACTTCACAAACGGTCCGGTAACCCGGTTAATCAGCCAGTTCATCACCGGAATGCTTCCCATATAGTTTTTTTCATACTTCAAAATCGATTCGTCGCTATCCGCATACTCTTCAAATTCTGCGGGCGGATT
>JBDROI010000059.1:0-22596 GCA_043810245.1 Microcaldota archaeon | reverse complement strand
TGCAGGGCACGAGGGGCGCGCGTAATCATTTTCTCAGACGCGGAAGACGCACTTGAAGAAGGAAGCTTGGGAGTAAAGATGCCGAAGATGAACGCGTGGATAACCCCAATCATTTATATAATACCGCTTCAATTGTTAGCGTATTATCTAGCTGTACTGCGCGGAAGAGACCCGGATAAGCCGAGGAATCTCGCAAAGTCGTGTACTGTTGAGTAAGTTGAAAATAGGTGGTAAAATGGAAAACGAAGTTTGCAGAATGGGAAAAACGTTCGTGTGCGAATGCGGTGCAAAGTACAACTTTGACTTTTCCACTGATTTGGTGCTTAATTCTATGGAGATTGACTCTGTTTGCGAGAAATGCGGGTGCACGATGCATATTAATTTGGATTCGTTCTTGAGAAATAGGAAGAGCGCACCACGCTCGCTTGCTTCAACGGGTTTCATGAGCGCAGTTAGTTCGAGCAGTTCAACCTCGAGCGCGCCTCAGGCGAGCTCATCGGCGTCAACAACTACGGCTAATGTTCAGAGCCCGCTGAGCTTTATGGATGAGAAAGATGTTGCGGGGCCTCAGGAGAGCGCGAGTTCGAGCAGCGGTTCGTCAGCTTCTTCAAGCTCAAGTTCGAGCTCAAGCACTTCAACAACGACGCCCCAGAACTCGAACAGCGTGCCGTTCATGAATTTGTTTGACCAGTGAAGAAAAGTAGAAATGCGCCTTTACGCGCCTTAATTTTTTATTTTCCTCTAATCTGGCTCCACTTGTTCTCAAGCTGGCAAACGGAATCATAGCCTTTGGCCATGAAAAGCGCGTCGAGAACTGCGCATGCAATCATTGCCTCAACTACTATGTAGATTCTTCCACAAATCGTTGGGTCTCTGCGCGTAATTGGCGAGAGCTTGGTTTCCTTCATTTTCACCATGTCTATTGAATCCTGCTCAAGAGAAATAGTTGGAGTCGGTTTTACTGCTACGCGAAGCAGGAGCTCTTCTCCGTTTGACATTCCGCCGAGAAAGCCTCCGCAGTTGTTTGTCCTGAAGCGAACTTTTCCGTTCTTTAGGTAAGGAGGATCGTTGAATTGAGAGCCTTTCATGTCTCCGACTTTGAAGCCCGCGCCCCATTCTACCCCTGTGACTGCGCCTATGGAGGCAATTCCGTGAGCAATTGTGGCTTTGAGCTTGTCGAAGACGGGTTCGCCTAAGCCTGCGGGAACACCGCGCACGCGCGCCTCAATTATGCCTCCTGCCGTGTCGCCCTCGTCTTTTGCCTTCATTACTGCGGCAATCATTTTTTCAGCAGCAGCTAAATCCGGGCAGTTGATGTCGTTTTTTCTGTAGTTTTTCTTGAGGTCGTCGAAGCTCATTTCTTTCGCAGTAATTCCTTGGCTGTGCTTTGTGTAAGCGAGAATTTCTATTCCATATTGCTCGAGAATGAATTTTGCAACTGCGCCTCCAGCTACGCGGCCAACGGTTTCACGCCCCGAGGCGCGCCCTGCTCCGCACCAATCGCCGGCTTCGCCGTATTTCACGAAGAAGTTGTATTCTGCGTGCCCTGGGCGTATTATGTCTTTGTAGCCGCGGTATTGGTCTATATGAATTTGCTGGGTGTCAACGTTGTAGATCATGATGCCGATGGGCGCGCCAGTAGTTACGCCGTCTTGCCCTAAGCCTGCAAAAATGTCGCAAATGTCTGTTTCCTTTCTCGGTGAATCAAGCTTGCCTTGCCCTGGTTTGCGCTTGTCGAGCTCTTTTTGTATGTACTCGCGCGTAAGCTTTAAGCCTGGAGGAACTCCGTCAACAATGACAGCTAAGCCAGAGCCTTTCCCTATTCCGTAAGACTCTCCGCAGGTTGTTATCCTAAAAAATCTGCCAAATGTGTTTCCCATCATGCAAATCACCCATTAATATTAATTTACTTTTTAAGTTCAAGCTTCGCGCCGACTGCGCGCATTAATTCAACGTAGTTTGGAAAAGTAACTGCAACGGATTCGGCTGTGTCAATTTCAGTCTCGCCTTCTGCGTTCATGGCAGCGAGCGAGAGAGCCATTACAACGCGGTGGTCGCTGTACCCGTTGACCTGCGCGCCGTGAAGAGAACTTTTCTTTATTACCAAGCCATCGGGAAGCTCGCTTATTTGAGCGCCCATCTTTGCGAGCTCTTCGCGCATTACTTTTATGCGATCGGTCTCTTTAATTCTTGCGTGGGCAACGTTTTTAATGGTTGTTTCGCCCTCGGCGAAGCACGCGACTGCGGAAATCGCTGGAAGAGCGTCGGGAGTGTTGTTCAAATCAAGAACGCAGCCTTTGAGCTTCGCGCCTTTTACGCGTATTCCTTCTTTTGAGATTTCGATGGTTGCCCCGAGTTTTTTCAAGTAGTCGATGATTTGCTTGTCGCCTTGGGTGTCGTTCATGTCCAAGCCGGTGAAAAGAATGTCTGAGTTTGTAATTGCAGCTGCGCAGAGCGGAAACGCAGCTGAGCTCCAGTCCGCAGGTATTTGTTTTTTGAATGCTCGGTATGATTGATTGGGAGGGATGCGGAAATATTCTGCGCCTTTTCTCTCGTAGTTTATGCCCATTTCATCGAGCCAGCGAAGCGTCATTTCAATGTATGGAATTTCGCAGATGTTTTTTACGCGAATTACGCTCTCGCGCTCGAGAAGAGGGCAGGAAATGAGCAGACTTGAAACGTACTGAGAGCTTCTGCATTCGACTTCGGTTTCTCCTCCGTTCATTCTTCCTTCTACTTCAATTGGAGGACAGCCGTTGCTGTTTAGCGAGCGCGCTTTTGCTCCGAGTTTGTTGAGCGCGTCGAGAAGCGGTTGAATTGGGCGTTTTCGTATTGAAGAATCTCCATCAATTACTGTTTTGAAGTTTCCAAGAGCCGCGATGGAAAGGAGAAGGTTGGTTGAGGTTCCGCTGTTGAGAGCGTCAAGAGCGTGCGCTGGCTTGCGCGGAGCGCCTCCAAAGCCGGTAATTATCCATTCGCGCGGATTGCTCGTGTCGATTTTCGCGCCGAATTCAGAGCAGCCGTTGATTGCTGCTTTTGTGTCTTCAGAAGCAAGAGGATTTAAGATGCGGGAAGTTCCGCTCGCGAGAGAAGCAAAAACCACTGCGCGTATTGTGTGGGATTTGGAAGTAGGAATTGAGTTGACAACTCCTTTAAGCTTTGATTTCCGAACGAGAAGTTTCATCCGAGCACCTTTTTCATTTCTTCGAGAGGAGCAGGCTTTCCGGTGAATAGCTTGAACTGCTCTGCAGCTTGAGCAAGAAACAGTTCTTCTCCGCTTATTATTTCGCATCCGTTTGCTTTTGCTTCGCGCAGAAGCTTTGTTTCGCGCGGGTTGTAAACAGAGTCGAAAACGAGCATGTTTTTTAGGAAGCTGGCTTCAACAGGAGATTCGTTTACGAGCGGGAACATACCTATAGAAGTTGCATTTATGAGAATTTCTGGCTTGGGAGAAAGAGAGTAGAGTTCCTCGGGAGCTCCAAACCTGCGATTGAGCGAGCGCGCGAGTTTTTCTGCTTTCTCAACAGTTCGGTTTAGAATTGTGAGCCTTGCGCCCTGTTTCGAAACTGCATAGGCGATTGCTTTGCTGACGCCCCCTGCGCCGAGAAGAACTACGTTCTTGCCTTTAAGAGTTGTGCGCTTTTCAAGAGGTTGAAGCGCTCCGGTTATGTCTGTGTTGTAGCCCATGAGCTTGTTGTCTTTAACTACTATGGTGTTCACTGCGTTTATTGCGCGCGCGGTTTCGTCAACTTTGTCCAAGTGGCGGACTGCTGCTTCCTTGTGCGGCATGGTTACGCTCAAGCCGCTGAAGAAGCCCTTGAAGTGCGTGAAGAAAGAATCTACATCTTCAACGAGAAAATTCATGTAAACTGCGTTGAGCTTGAGTTTTTTAAACGCAGCGTTGTGAATCAGGTAGCCCTTGCTTTTGTTCACAGGGTTTCCAATTAAACCGTAAATTTTCGTCTTTTCATTGAGCTCGTTTACGCGGTAAACATTGCGCAGAAGCTCTGCGGGTATTTGACCTGGTGCGCTTTCTTTTCCGCGTTCAAGCGAGCCGAAAGTCAAAAAGGAGCCGAAAGCTGGAGCAAGAACTCTGCTGATTTCGCCTTTCTCGCCCATGCAGAACGCAATGATTTTTTGGTTCTCGAGCTTTGCGCGCTTAAGGAGGTTGAAAATTGCTAGATTGTCTTCTAATTTCTGCGCATAGGTTACGATTTTTATTATGTCACAGGCAAGCCGCTTCATGCACTCGTAGGCGTTTTCAATTTCGCTCGCATCGGTTTTTTCGAAATTGTGGTAGGAGAGAATCAGCTTTGTTTTACTCTTGTTTTCTTTTAGAAGAGCTTGGAGCATGTGAATTGCTTCTGCGCTTGAGCTCATTTCAAGATCGACATAGTCTGCGCCTGCAGAAACTGCGTCTTTCAGAACTGAAAGGCGCGCACGCTCGCTTCCCTTGTATTTTCCGCCTTCGTCGGCTCTTCGGTTAGTTGCAATTGAGGGTTTTTTGCAGGCGTGAATGAGAGCGCTTACGTGCGGGCTGTTGATGCGGTCTAAGCGGAGCTCAAGAATGTCGGCTAATTGCGAAGCGAGCGCTATTTCCTTGAGAGCTTCCTCGCTCGTGCGTGAGATTATTGGGATTGCTATCATCGAGCCACCTTCGCGCAAAGCGGAGTGCGAGATATTTTGACAGTAGTCAAATTCATTAACTCACTTTTTCAGCTTGCTAAAATCGACTTTTCCTTTTGTGCGCCCCATTGCGAGCTTCTCGGAGCCGCCGCCTCCGCCTCCGCAGGAGCTGCAGACCTGCTTGAGAAGTTCGTTTGCCTTGAAGCTTGAGCTTTCTCCAGCGATGCATACGATGTCGTTGGAGTTGTTTGTTAAAACTGCCGCTACGCTTGCGCTTTGCGAAAGAAGTTTGAGCGCGAGCTTTTTGAGAACGCTGGCTTCTGCGTCCATTGAAAGAGTAATAGGCATTTCCTTGGTTTCCTTTAGCAGCTTGACTGCGAGCTCGTCTGCCATGCTGTCTTCAAGAGCTTCGAGCTTCTTTCCGCGCTCTTTCCATTCTTCAAAGAAGCGCTCAACCGATGACGGAAGCTGTTCGCGCGCAACGTTGAGCTTTAATGCTGCGCTTTCAAGAATCTTCTGCTGTTTTTGGATGTAGCGCGCTGCTGGCAAGCCGGCGCAGAATTCCAAGCGGTTGACTCCGTCTTGGATGCGCTCCTCGCGGATGATTTTTATCATTCCTATTTCCCCTGTGCGCGAAACGTGAAGCCCTCCGCAGGCCTCTGCATCTATTCCGGAAATTTCTACTACGCGCACTTTTTTACCAGGAGAGCCTCCTCCTTGGTAAAGAATGAAGCCGTATTTCTGCTCTGCTTTTCCGCGCTCCATTTCAGTAACTTTAACGGGTAAATTCTGAAGAACGATTTCGTTTGCAAGAAGCTCGATTTTTTCGAGCTCTTCTGGAGTGAGCTTCTCAAAGTGAGTGATATCAAGGTGCGCTTTTTCGCCTTCTTTCTTTGCTCCTGCCTGCCAAACGTGCTTGCCTAAAATTTTGCGCGCGGAAGCGCCGAGAACGTGAGTTGCAGAGTGGTGCCGCTTGAGTGCGGCGCGGAATTCGGAGTTTATTGTGCATTTTACTTTTTGGCCTGCTTTGAAGCCTGCGGTGTCCATTACGTGGAAAATGACGCCTTTTACTTTTTGGACGTCTTTCACTTTCTTTCCGTCTATTTCTCCCAAGTCTGCTGCTTGCCCGCCGCCTTCTGGGTAGAAGAGAGTTTTGTCTAGAACGAGCGCTCCGCTTCGAATTGCAATGATTTTTGCAGTGTCTTCAAGCTTCTCGCTTTCGTAGTAGAGCATAGTTGTCGGCTCGAGGTTTGAGAAGTCGAATTTTTGAACTTCTTCTTGCTTTGCAAAAACATGGGTGTTTGTTAGCTGGGCGTAGAAGTCAGTTGGAACTGAAATGTTTTTTCCAAGAGAGCTTGCAACTTCTTCAACGAGCTCGGGAGTGATTCCCTGCGATTCGTAGAGCTCCTTCATTTTTTCATTTGTGAGTGTGTTTTGCTTGACTACTTCGCTTAGCAAACGCTTGGAGCGTTCGAGCGTTGCGCCGTAGCGCTTTTCTTCTGTTTCAAGAATCTGCTGGAGCTCTGGAAGAGATTCTTGAAGCTCTGGAAAGAGAGGCTTGAGGTAGTTTGCATGCATTTCAGCAACATCGTAGAGCTTGAACGGATATTTGAACTCGTCTAGGAAGCCGAGAGCGCGCCTTAGAATTACGCGCAAGTTATATCCTCCTCCAACGTTGCTCGGCAAACCTCCGTCTGCAACTGCAAATGCGAGCGTGCGTGCGTGGTCTGCAATTGCGTAGAGCGCCTCAAGAGAAGAGATTTTGGAGTTGAGCTCCTTTTCAGAAACTCCCAATTGCTTTGCAATGTTTGCGCGCACTTGCTTTACATTCTTCACTTCGTCCATGTCTATCGCGCCGCTGATTTTCGCGTATTTGAGGAAAAGATTTTTATCGTAGGAAATTCCGCTCTGCTTTATGAGCTTCTCGGTAACGGGGCCAAAAGCGCAGTCGTAGGCAGTTGGGGTTCCCGCTGCGTACCAAACGATTCGCTCAAAACCCCAGCCAACGTCAATTACCTTTGTGCTGAGCTCTTTGTAGGAGTTGTCTCCAGTTTTTGTGTACTGCATGAAAACGGAGTTTACGATTTCCAAACCGTTTGCAAAAGTTTCAACGCATGGACCAAAGGAACTTAAATCAGGCATTGCCCAAACGTCCTCGCGGTAGGTGAGCTCGTTTTTTGGAATTCCGAGCGTTTTGTGCAGAAAACCGTAGTTGAGCTCGATGCATCTGTCTTTCCAGTAGCCCTGCTTTGGCGGATTGAATGCATGCTGTCCAGCCATCATGAAGCAGGAGAAATGTCTTCCTGTTACTCCTACGTTTGGAATGTCGTTGAAGCGCAGGCACATTTGCGGAACTACAAGCGGGTTTGAAGGATATTCGAAAACTACTGAGCCGTGCTCCAAGCGCATGAAGTCAACGATGGAAGCAATTGTGAAGTATAAATCCTCGCGCCATCTGCAGATTACGGGGTAGCGCGGTGTGCTTTCATGGCCGTTTTTCACGAAGAATTTGTTGAATTTTTTCCAGATGTCGATGTAGTCCGCGCCTTTGTTAGTAAAGAAAGAGTAAGGCTCGCATCCCGAGTCTCCGCAGGTTTGCTTTTCTATGCTCCAGAAGTATCTTCCGCACTTTGGGCATTGCTTGCGCGTAAACCCTTCTTCCTCGAAGAGCTTCACGCGGTAGAACTTGTCAGAGTTTTTGGAGAATTCCTCTCGTAAGCTGTCTTTGGTAAGCATAAGGTAGTTTTCGCCGTAAAACATTTTAAGCCTTTATGCGCCAATATATAGTCCTGCACGCCTATAGTTAAGATAAGAAGAGGGCCCGTAGTCGAGTAACCCTTTTCCGCGTTGCGCGCGCAAAAGCGTTAACGGAAAAATGGTTCGACAATGGTAAGACGTCACTCTCACAAACTTTTGGAAGATCAATTGATTAACCATTAATTGAGTCCAGTGAAGACCTCCGGTTCGATCCCGGACGGGCCCATTTCCGAACCGCGGAGAAGGCGGTTCGCGCTCCGATCGTCTAGACCGGTCAAGGATATCGGCCTCTCACAAACTTTTGGGAAAAGTTTGATCAAAACTCTCCATAAAAGTTCAGAGAAAGCCGACGACCCGGGTTCAAATCCCGGCCGGAGCATTAGTTAAACTAGTGAAAGCGCAATTTGTGCTTCGGCACAAATGCGCATTCGAATGGATAGTCATTCGAATTGCGCACGCGACCTGCGCAAAAAGGTGAAAGCATGTCAGAAAAAGTAGCATTGAACAATAGTGGAAGCAGCCAGCAAATCATAGCAGCTCCACAGCAAAAAGTAAACGAATTTGCTTTTAGTAGGAGATTGGAAGACTGCGGAGTAAACGGCATTATTGTGGATATGAAGCGCAACGGCGCGACTACTGAGCACATAACTCTGCTTTTAGATAAGGCAAAAACTCCGGAAGAAATAGCAAAAGCAAAGGAAGCTGTTTCTGGGCTTGATTCAAATGAAGAAGAGCTGGGAGTACGCCAAAGGGCAAAAGGTGCAATTGCTGTTTTTGAAAGCAGGCTGAATAGTATGGAGGAAGAAAGAGGAGACTAAGTTTTACTCTTTTACTACTCCTTCTTTAGCCAATTCGATTGTTTCGCTCAGCAAAGCGAGCGTTTCTTTTTTGTTTTTCGCTAGCTGGGCGAGAAGATTTTTTGAGTTGCATTCTAGAATTGTTGGAGCTTGAAGCGCGAGAAGGCGCTCGATGTCGCTTACATCGCCTACGTTGCTTGAGTTTGGAAGTTCGTGAGAATCTGTTGAGCCGTCGTTTCCCTGAAAATGAACTGCTGAAATTTTTAGTCCGCTTTCGAGCCACGCGCCTACTGAAGTCTGCGAAAGCTTTGCGTGCCCTGTGTCTATGCAAATTGAGAATTTTTCTGTGCAAAGAGCGCGCATCTGCTCAACTGTGTAGCCGAGGATTGCGTGCCCATGATGCCTAAATGGATCGTGCATTATTTCTATGGAAAAGGGAACCTGCTTTTCTTCTTGAAGAATTGCAAGCTTGCTAAAAAATGGAAGCGAATTCTTCAGTGCTTCGCTTTCAGGAAGAACCTCTTTTCCGCAAAGCGTTTGCCCAGGAGTTGCAATGCGCGGAGGGTGAAGAATTATTAAGGGATGAAAACCGTGCTCGTTTATTGAGTCTGCGAGAAAAGAAAGCTTCTGAAGAAGAAGAGGGTGGCAGGATGGGTCGCTTGGAGTAAATGAAATGGAAGAAGTGTCGTCAGCAGGGTGAAGCAGAACTCTGAGCTGGTGCTCTTCTTGAGCTTGCGCGAGCTTTAAAAAAGAGGCGCGTGTTATGTCGCTGGCGCCAATGCGCACCATGAGAAGGTCTGCGTTTGCTTCCTTCCAAATGGGAGCTAAGGAATTGATGAACTCCATTCCCTGTGAAACGCCGCCGACGAGCATGCAATCACACTAAGGCGTAATTCTGTTTCTGTCTCGCGGGAACATGGCGCACTCGCGTATGTTCTGCTGGTTGCAGAGCTGCATGGATATGCGCTCCAGACCTATGCTCCAGCCTGCGTGAGGCGGCGCACCCATTCTGAAAGCTTTAATGTAGAATTCAAAGTTCTCGGGGTTTAAGCCGCGGTCGCGGAGCTGTTTCACGAGCAAATCAGGAAGGTGAATACGCTGAGCTCCAGAAGAAATTTCAATCCCCTTGTACATCAAATCGTAGGAGTTGCAGATTTCCGGCTTGCTTTCATTTGGCATTGAGTAGAACGCACGTATTTTCGTTGGCCAGTCGGTAATCAAATAGAGTTCTTCTTTTAGAACATCGTAGAGTTTGCGCTCGTGCTCGCGCGAGAAGTCTTCTCCCCACTCGATTTTCGTGTCGTGGGAGTTGAGAAGGTTGATGAGTGATTCGTAGGTGTGCCTCTTAACTTCGTCTGGAATGATGATGTTGGAATTTAGAATTTCAAGCTCCTTTGGGCAGTGCTCTTTCACATTTTTCAGAATGTTTAATGAAATTGCAGAAAGAACTTCCATCGCGTCGTTGTGGTCTGCAAAGCCCATTTCAATATCCATCTGAAGCACTTCGTTTAAGTGCGAGGTCGTGTTGTGCTTTTCTGCGCGGAAAGCAGGGCACATCATGAAAACTTTGTCCATGCCGCCGATTACTGCGAGCTGTTTGTAGAGTTGCGGCGATTGGCAGAGGTAGGCTTCTTTCTCAAAGTAGACTACTGGAAATAGATTGGAGCCGCCTTCGCTCGCAGCGGCTGCAATGCATGTAGGAACAATTTCCTGGAATCCTAATTCATAAGCTTTTTCTCGGAAACCATACTGGACCCAGTGCTTTATTTGGAAAATTGCGCTTACTGGAATTCTTCTGAAGTCTATGCAGCGGTTGTCTAGGCGTACATCTAAATCAACTGGAACCTTGCCAGTTACTTCGAAGGGAATTGGAGAGGAGATTGGGTTTAGATTCTTCACACTTTCGGGAATGAGCTCGCGTGCGCCAGGTGCTTGAGACTCTTTGCGAACTTTTCCAGTAATTTGAATGACTGACTCTTTAATTAGGTTCATCTGCTCGAGCACGCTCTCGGAAGCGGTGCCTTTCTTGGCAGTAACTTGAATCAAGCCGGTTCTGTCGCGCAGAATCAGGAATTTCAGCTTTCCCAAATCGCGTATTTCGTGCGCCCATCCTGCGATGGTTACTGTTTGCCCTTCAAGCTCGGGCGTAACTTCTGAAGCATAATGAGTTCTCATCATAGAAACACCGAGTAAATTAGGAGCGCAGTTTATAAAAAGATGAGCCGCGAGTGCGAAATTCGCAATTACTCAAAAATGATTGCAACTTTGGAACCCATGAGCGAGTTGAGCGCCTTTTCCAGCGTGTTTATGTCCATTGGCAGATGCCGTATTTCGCTCTTGAGAATGCGGACTTTGTAGAAGGTTTCGCCGTTCTTGTAGACAGTGTTTACTCCAAGAAGCTTCACGGGTGTGAGAATGTCGTAGATTGCCTTCTTTACGTCAGTTGTTGACTCGGCAATGCGCACCTTTTTTCCAAGAGTCTGGGAGAGTTCGGAAACGACTTTGCCTTCTTTTCCAATTAGGACGCCAACATCGCTTTTTGTTAGAATGAGAATCACGCGCCCTAAATCCAGAGCTTTTACCATCTGAACTGAGTCTAGCGTGTATTTGTCTTTAAGCTTGTAGAGCAGATTGCTTACAGTAACGTCAAGCTCGGTGATTACTCCGTTCTTCTGCTTCTCCTCGCAGCCCGAGCATAATGCCCCGCTTTTTGCGCACAATTCACATATTGGAGTTTTCATCGAGTACCACCGCGTGTACGAAATATTTTGCCCGAGGCGTCGGGCAAATTCATAAAGTCCGCCTTTTACTGCTGTTTACTAAAACTAAAAGAAAAAAATAAGCAAAAATTATTTTGTGAGCACGATTTCAATTGCAGAAACTTTTGCCCTGCTTCCGTCTTCCGAAGTGAGTTCTTCTGTTAATATTCCGATGTTCTTCACTTTCACGTCCGGAAGGAAGCGGTTGCGCGAAATTTCTGCAACGTCTACTGCGCGCGAAATTACTTTTCCGCGCGCTTTTATGCCCACTTCTGTTGCTCCATTGTTGAACTGCGTTACAACCGCAAGCACGTACGCCATGATGTCCTTCTTTCCTATGTAAACGGTTGTTTCGTCGCTTCTTTGAGTTGCTGCTGTTATTTCGTCCATTTCAACGCACCTCGCTAAAAGCAGAGAGAGCGCTCTGCCTTCTCTTTGATTATTCCTCTACTTTGATTGCCCCTGTTGGGCAGCCGACTTCGCATGCTTTGCATAGAAGACAGCGCGAAGCAGTTTCTTCGTTCACTTGCGAAATGTTATTTTCAATTTTGAATGTGCCCAGAGGGCATGTATTCGCGCACAAGCCGCAGCCAGTGCATTTCTGCTCGTCAATAGAAATTTTTGCCAATTGCTCACCCTGATTGTTGTTGATATTCTTGAAGTATTCGCTCAAGATCGCTGGAACTTAAGCCAACTATCTTTTTGCCCGCGAATGCTTTTAAATTGTTCTTCTCTTCTTTTGTACAATCAGAAGTTTGGGACTTCTGATGTGCGTTCGAGCCGCGCGCTCGAATTGCGGATTTTGATTGTTCTTCTTTCGAGCGTTCGTTTGCTCGTTTTGGCTTGCGCATTTTTTGAAGAATGAATTCGAGCTTCATTATTTTCAATTCTCTTGCGCGCATTTCCTTGTCGCGCGAAATTCGTTCAGCTGTTCCGCGTTCGTGGGCGCGCAGTTTTTCAAGAAGAAGCTTATTTTCTGCTTCGAGGAGAGCAAGCGCTTTTTTCAGCTCGTTGTTTGAGGAAAAAAGCTGGTGAATTTGCGTGTTCTTCTGTTCAAGAAGCGCGTGGGTTGGAGGGAGAGAAAGAATCGGCTCGGGAACTTCTGGACGCAGAGGAATTTCTTTTGGAGCGAGAGCGTTGCTCACTGAAATTCCCTGGAGAACTGCGTGTTTGAGCTTTTGCCTCTGCTCTTTGTCTTGAAATGCATTGCCAATTTGCCTGAAACGGTTTTCAAATTGGTGGAATGCTTTGAGTGCAGACGCTGCTGCATCCATTTCGTGTTCGTTTTGGAATTTAAAATTAGGAGTCAGCTCGCGCTTCTCTTCCTGAGTTAGATTTTTATCAGGAGAAAAGATGCGTGCATTGAATGCTGCTGCAAGCTTTTTGGCAAGCTCGTGGGGCGAAGAAACGTCAACTGCAAAAAGAGAAGGAGTTCCGTAGCTGCGTATTATTTTTATTAATTCTTCCTTTCCAATTTCGCGCTTGCTCCCAGCTGAAAGAAGATTTCCGTCTAAGTCAAAAATCGCGTAGCCGACAGTAGTTCCGGGGTCTATGCCCACTAATAGGTAATTCAAACACTCTCCCCTTTCTTTTGCTCGCGGTTGAAGAAGACCAAATCCTGCTTTACGAAGACGCCTGTTTTGCGCGGGATGTTGTCTTTAACGACTACTCCCGCTCCAATCCAGCATTCGTCGCCTATTGTTTTTCCCGGCATTATGCAGGAAAGAACTCCGGTTTTAGTTTTATCGCCAATGACTGCGCCCAATTTGCGCCTGCGTGTGTCCATTTCTGCCCCCGAGATTTTTGCGGTTATCATGCCTTCATCAAAGCGGTAGTTTGCAATTTGAGTTCCTGCTCCAAAGTTGCAGTTTGAGCCGACTATGCTGTCGCCAATGTAGGAGAGATGCTTTGCGTTTACTCCGTGGAAGATGATGCTGTTTTTTACTGTAGTTGAATCGCCGATGTGGCAGAAGTCGCCTATGCTTGTGCACCCGCGGATGTATGCGTGGGGCCCAATTTCGCTTTTCTTTCCTAAATAAAGAGGGCCTTCAATGTAGCTGTCGTAGATGCGCGCACCTTCTTCCATTATTACTTTTCCGCTGATTGTTGAGTTTTCTATTGCGCCTTTCTTCGCTGGCGTTTTCTCAATTAAATATTTGTTTGCATCGAAAAGGTGCCAAGGCATTCCCATGTCCAGCCAATAGCCGCTGATTTCAACTCCGCTCGCCTCGCGCTTGGGAATTAGGTTTTTTATGACGTCGGTTATTTCGTATTCTCCGCGCGGAGACGGTTTTAGCTTTGAGATTTCATCGAAAACTTTTGAATCGAAAGCGTAGATGCTTGCGTTTGCGAGTTTGCTTGCAGAAGTTTTGGGCTTTTCTTCAAAATTTGAGACTTTTCCTGCTTTGAGCGTTGCAATTCCGTACTCGCTCACGTGTTCGACGTTTTTCAAGCCGAGGGTTGCGATTCCGTCGTGAGCTTTTATGACGCTTTTGATTGCTTCTGCATCTGTTATGATGTCTGCCGCGATGCCGAGAAAAGAGTCGTCTATGTGCTCGCGCGCAGTTTCAAAAGCAGCTGCAGTTCCATAGCGCTCGCCCTGCTCAACGTACTCAATTTTCATTCCGAATTTCTTTCCATCGCCAAAGTACTCGCGCACAACATCGCTCATGTATTTTACGACGAGAACTGTTTCTTTGATTCCTGCCTTTTTCAAGTTGTCGAGAACGTGCGCTAAGATAGGCTTGCCTGCCAGCTCAATCATGCATTTCGGCCGCGTGAAAGTTAGCGGACGCAGACGTTTGCCTTCCCCTGCTGCGAGAATAACTGCGGTCTTCATAAGTGTAATATAATTTGTCAAATGCTTATAAACATATTCCGCGTAGTTTGAAGCGAGAAAAATGCTCTCGACTAATTTCGCGCAAAAATGTGGAATTCTTTCTCCGCTTATTGCATTAATTTTCATCTTCGCTGCGCTCGCTTCCGCGCCCTGGTTTTCCTGGGAGAAGAACTGCTTGAGCGATTTGGGAGGCGTTGAGGGCGAAGGAGTAAACTGGTGGGCGCGCGGAACTCCGTCTCTTCTCTTCAATTTCGGAGTTGCTTTGAGCGGAGTTCTTGCGTGCGCGTTTGCCTTTTGGCTGAGAAAAAGCGGGCTTGCTGAAGGAAAATTATGGGAAGCTGGAACTATTCTTTTTTTAGCTGGCGCGCTCGCGCTCGTTGGAATTGGAGTTTTTCCTGAGCCGTTTGGAGTATTGCATTCAGTTGCTTCCATTCTCTTCTTTGTTCTTGTTCCAGTTTCAATGCTTCTGATGGGCGCGGCGCTTGCTCGAGGAAAAGAAAGAAGAAGAAAAGAAGGAATTTTTGCTCTTGCGCTTGGTTTGCTTGCTAGCTCCCCGTGGATCATGATTACAGGGGGTTTGGGCGGTGCCGGACTAAGGGGGAGCGCACTCCCCCTTGGGCTGGCATTTGGGTGTGCGCAGCTTGAAGGAGCTGCAATAATTCCAATGCTGATTTTCTGCGCGGTTTTCAGTTTTTTGAATGCTTCTTAACCAGCGCTTCTGCTTTCGCAAAGAGCGCGTCGAGCGCGCTCTGAGTTTTTGCTTCGCAGGTAATTCGCAGAATGGGCTCGGTTCCCGAGGCGCGCATTAGGAGCCAGGAGTCTTCAAAGTCTACTCGCACGCCATCGCTGTCGTTTAGTTTTCCTTTGAAGACTACGCGCGCTTCTTTTGAAATATTTTCCATTGCGCGCGCTTTGTTTGAGCAGGGATATTTCGCGCGCTTCATTGGGTAAACTTTAATTTTCTGCTTGAGCGCGCTTAGTTTTCCTTTTTCGCAGAAGAGTTCAACGTATTTGAGCGCGGCGAGAATTCCATCTGGAACGAAAACTCCTTCTGGGTAGATATACTCACCGCAGGGCTCGCCTCCGAAAAGCGCCTTTGATTTGCGCATTTCTTGAGCTACGAAAAGGCTTCCAACTGGAGTTTGAATGAATTTTCCCTTTGAGTTTTCAATGCTTTCGCGCACTGCGAGCGAGGCTTCAACAGTAGTAACTATTGCTCCCTTTTTCTTTGCTAAAATTTCTTCGCATGCGAGCGCGAGCTGGGAGTCTAGGCCTAAGAGTTCTCCTTTTTCATCGAGAATGATCGCTCTGTCTGCATCGCCGTCGTGGGCAATTGCTAAGTCTGCGCGCGTTGCGCGCGTGAGCGCTGAAGTTGAAGAAAGATTGTCTGCATTTGGCTCTAGACCGCGGGCAAAGAATCCACTGGGCTCGCAGTTTGCACTTATTACTTTGCATCCTGCTTCGCGGAGAGCAAACGGAGTTATTACTGAGCCGGCTGCGTTTCCTGCGTCTATTAAAACTTTCGGCTTCTTTCGTGAAATTAAATCAATGTCAACGAGCGAGAGAACTAAATCAAGGTGCTCGCGGATTGCGCTTGAGTAGCTTGAAGTTGGGCGGAAGTTCTGCCAAGATGCTCGCGTGAATTTCTCTTCGCGAACCTTTTTTGCAATTTTTTCTTCTTCGCTTCTTGAAATTTCGCCTTGTGTATCGAAAATTTTGATTCCATTGTATTCTGGAGGGTTGTGGGAAGCTGTGAGCATTACTCCTTTGCTCGCGTGGTTTCGGGTTGCAAGCGCAAGAGTCGGCGTTGGGGCAATTCCGAGGCGGACTGCTTCTCCTCCCGCACTTGCTATTCCGGAGCAGAGCGCGTTTTCGAGCATTTCCCCTGAAGTTCTCGTGTCGCGCGCGACGAAAATGATTTCTCCTGCTTTTTCAACGAGGGCAGAGCCGACGCGGAGCGCAAGCTCGGGAGTTACCTCGACGTTTGCTATTCCTCTGATTCCTGAAGTTCCGAACATGATACCACCAAGACGGAATATTTAAAAAGACGAAACTATTTAATAGGTATACACGGATTGTGAATTTTATGGCAACTGAAAGAATCAGCACTCCAACGAGCTCAGCAGGCATTCTGAGGTTCTACGACACGAACAGCGGAGGGCCCGCGCTAGACCCGCGAGGAGTAGTAATAGGCGCAGTGCTTTTCATTCTCGTCGTAAAAGTATTGGGGTATGTTCTTTAGACTACTAGTTTTCTGAAAATTTTCTCAGCAGAAGAAGAAACCTGCTTTAGTTTTTCCTTTGGCGCAGCGACAATGAGGCGCGCGCGCTTCTCTTCGGCTTTTTCTATGGATTTTGTGAGCTCGGAAATTTCGTCCAGCGGAACCTCGCGCTCGTCAATGAGAACAGAGAGCTTGGCTTCTGCTGGGGGCGGAAGAATTGGGTAGAAACTGAGCGCAATTTCTTCTGGAGGAATTCCTGCTTCTTTCACAAACTCGCTTTCGAGCTCTGCTAAACCGCGAGGAGAAGAAAGAAGCTCCTTTCCGCGCTTGTTGAGCGAAACCCAGCTTAATTCAAATGCGCGCTTGTAGAGAATGCGTTTTTGAAGGCGCAGCGAGAGAGCTTTGCTTTTTCTTCCGCTTTCGAGCGCGCGCAGGAGCGAAGAGTCGTCGAGCGCAAGAAACTGCTCGCGTGAAAGAGCGCGCTCCTCCAATCCGTAGATGAGAGCTTTATGAAGCATTGAGGAAGCAATGCGCACTGCGTGCTGTAAATAGACTGCTGAAAACATGAGAAAGCGCCCAATGAGAAGGGATTCTACTGATGTTAGCCCGCCTGCTTCTATGAGGAGCTTTCCCTTGTGCATTTTGGCAGTTTCAATTAGGCGGGTGTAGTCTATTACACCGTAGGCTACGCCCGTGTAATGGGAGTCGCGCAGAAGATAGTCCATTCTATCCGCGCCTATTTCGGAAGTAATCAACTGCCCGTTTCCCTTTCCGCGCAGGAGCGAAATTATTTCGCTTGGAGAAAATCCGTTTGCTGAAATGATGTCTGCGAGTTTCGAGTTCTTTATTTTTTCTTCTCCAAGTTTTTCGTGGTCAAGCTTGAACGCGTTTTTTGCAACTGTTTCTCCGTCGTGCGAGAATGCTACGTGCCCAACGTCGTGGAGAAGGGCGGCCGCGCGCAGAAGAGACGTTTCTTCTTTTCCCAAACCAAAGCTTTCGCAGAACTCGCCAGTTAGGTGCATTGTTCCAAGCGAATGCTCGAAGCGAGTGTGGTTTGCGCCGGGGTAGACCAAGTAGGCAACTGCGAGCTGTTTGATTCCGCGCAGTTTCTGCATTTCTTCTGTGTCAAGAAGCGCGCATTCAAAATCGCTTAGCTTTATGTTGTCGTGAATTGCGTCTTTTATTACGTGGGTGTTGTTCATGGAATTACCCTACGAGCTCAAAGAGCCCGCGCTTCTTTTCAATTACTTCTCCTTCGTCTGCCATGAGCATCAAAACTGTTCTGCACGCAGTTTCGCGCTCGCTGAGTTTTGCAGAGATTGATTCTGAAAAGCCGTCGCCTGCCTGAAGAATCGGAAGAATTTTCTCGTGGAGCGCGCGGAAGAAGCGTGCGCTTGCAACATAGAATTTTCTGTCAAAGCCCCGCGTTCCTAGAATTTCGCGCGCTTTTATGCGCTTCTCGAGCTTTGCAGAGATTTCTCGCGCTTCCCTCTCGCCTTCAATAACTACATAGCCTTCGGCTTCAAGAAAATCAAGAGGATTTGAAATTGGCTTTTCTGCAAGCGGCTTGGTTGGCTGAGAAAGCACATTTTTGAGCAATGGATAGATTCTGCGCGAGATGTTGTAAACTCCAGTTTTTTTGTATTTTCCGCCGTAGTAGATGTTTACAAGTTCTTTGCCTATGAGGCGCGCGAGCGTTTCCTTTTCTTTTTGGGAGAGCGTACTGTTTACGCGCTCGGGAATGCGCTCTTCAAATTTGTAGTTGTTGAGCTTTTTCAGAAGTGCAAGCTCATCTGAAGAGAGCTGGGAAGTTTGAGGTTCGCGCGCTTTCTGAGTTGGAAGCTCTTTTTCAACAATGCTTCCAAAAATGCGCGCAATTTCTTTCTTGGTTGAGAAAACAAAAACTCCTTTCTTCACCTCGTAAAAATCAACCTCGTCGCCTTCGCGGAGTTCGAGAGAGTCTGAAATTTCGGAAGGAAGGAAAACCATGAATTTGCCTGCTTGCTTTGTCAGTTTCATTTGTTCACCGCTTTATTTTCTAAATCTTTTTCTCGGAAACTTTTCCGCTTGGCGCTTCTTCTGCAAAGATTTGCGCCTGAAACTTTTTGAGCGTAATTTCGCCGCGCTTCCAGGAGTCTGAAGGCAAACCCGCTTTTGCGCACGTGTGCGAGAGGAATTCCTCTTTGCTCCATTTCCATTCAACAGGAACTTGGGGAAGAAGCAAGCCCGAAGCGTACTCGTTTTCAACAATGAGGCCGTCTCTCCCAATTTCAATTGCGGCCAAATAGCCGCGCGGGTCGTTTGTTGAAATGATTGTTGGGCGCGTAAGAACGCTTACTTCAATTACGAGCTTCTCGAGTTCGCGTGCGTTCACGGGAGGAAATCTTGGGTCCCCAACGGCAGCGCTCACTGCACATTCTGCAGCTGCGCTTGCAAGCTGTTTGACTGGGAGCGGATATCCTATGCACCCTCGCAGTTCGTGCTCGGGAAATGACGAGAGAGTTACGAAGACGCCGAGCTTTTCCTGAAGCTCCTTAGGGGCGTCTGAAGTTGAAGGAAGCTTTTGGGTGGCTAAGTAATTCTTTATCGCGCGCCTCGCGAGAGAAACTAGGTATTCACCCTGCTTTAGATTTAGCATACCCACACCGTTATTGATTAGACCGATTAGTTTATTACCTCTGCCTTTTAAATATTAGCGGGGATTTTGTGCTGGAAGAAATCTGCGGATTGGAAAAACTGGGCGAGTTTCTGGAGAAAAATCCAGGTAATCTTCATGAGCGGATTATTCAGCACTATGTTATGCTTGGCGAGAGTTTGGGCTTCAAGGCAGAGCGCAATGTTGCTGTTTTTGCAGATGGAAAAGGAAGAGGCGCAGAATGCTGCTGGTTTGCAGAAGGGAAACGCGTTGCGGGTTTTGAAGTAGAGTTCGGGAATAAGGAGGAGATGCGAAAAGCATTCGCGCGCCTCGAAATGCTGAACCCTGAAATTGCTGTTCTTTTTGTGAGCTCGAGCGCGCGCGCCGGCTTTTCAATTTCTGAGCTGAAGGAGATTGTTGGAAGCTCGCAGTTTCTAAAAAATGAGGGAAAAAAGTTTGTGATTGCTGATATTGAGGCGAAGAGGTGCGAGGTTCTTGAGTCTAAGACTGCAGTTGAGAAGCCGAAGGAAGAAGTGCAGTTAGGGGCAGAAGTTCCAGCTGCGCGCGCTGAAGGAGAAGAGAAGAAAGCAGAAAATGCTGGCGGATATCGAGGAAGCAGTGCGTCGCCTCAGCACCGCAGAAGAAAAATAATCAAGGGAAGAAGAGGAGAGCATAAGGAGCAGGACTAAGGAAAATAGCGCTTGCTGAGCCTCTGCATGAAATGCAGGAATTTGAAGCCCAGCACTGCACTGGTTAAGAGCAGGATTGCACCAAGACCGCCAAAGATGGTGTCAAAATCATTCGGTTTTTCATCAATCGCAGAGTAAAGTTGGTTGGCAATAGTTTTGGCAGGAACTGCTTGAACCTCGCGTTCTTCCGCCTCGCTTAGGGGCTTGGAAGTGAAGGAAACTTTAATTCCCCCTTCCTGAAGCTGCTTGAAAGTAGCGAGAATATTGCTTTCGTCTGCGCTTTCCTTGAAGGTTAGAATTGAGAAAGTCTTGTTCATGCTTGGAATGTTCACGCTTATGAGCTGAGGAGGCTCCATTCCTGAAACTCTCCAAACATCAGTTTTTGCCTCTTTCAATGCCTTCAGTTCTCCGGCAGACATTGTGTATTCTGCCTTTTTTATTGCGTTCAGGGTGGTGTTGTAGTAGAAGGAGTGGATGTGAGAGGTGCGGAATTTCCAGTAGCCAGAAAAGGTGGATACCACGAGAACAGCGCAGACCACGAAGCCGGTGAAGAAGGGGCGCTTTATTGCTTCGCACTTAATGAAACGTGTTGGAGAGAGGAGTTTGTAGAAAAAGGGGTGCCTCTCCTTGAATGGGGGTTTTGAGGGTTTGCTGGCTAGGGAAACGGGCGTGTTGAGGCGCTGAAATTGTGAAGCGGTTATTTTCATTTTTCATTCACCATTTTTTTTGAAAGTTTGTTGATTGCGCGAATTAGGTAGGTAATTACGCGACCATCTCTCTCCATTGAAAGGGCTTTAAGGAGGAAGTTTGTGGCGAGCGGGATGTCTTCTGGGAGGGCGTTGCATAGGTGCTCTGCAGTTTTCTGCCGGACACCAAAATCGGCGCTGAAAAGTCTTGGAGCTACACTGGAAGCGCTTCCTAAGCGTATGAGCGCTTCTGCTGCAGCTTGGGAAACACTTATCTCTGCGTGCTCAAGGTAGGGCTCGATTAGAGGAACTGCTTCTCTATCGTTGATGTCTGCTAGGGAGCGAAACATTTCCGTTCTGCCCCACGAAGGACTGATGTGAAGCGAGTTTAATGTTTTGAGCCGCTCTCTTATATCTGGAGCGCATTCCACTGCATTCAGCTTACCCAATGCTTCTGCAGCAGTTTCAAAATGCGCGGGATGGGAGAGGAATTTACGTATTAAAGGAACTTGCTCTACTGCGCCTATCTCCCCTAGGGCCCAGAGTGCTGAGGTGCGCGCGTAAATTATCACTTTGTCATCATCAAGTATGTCTAGTAAATAAGGAACAGCCCATTTGAACTGGAGAAGTCCAACTTTTATGCAGGCATCTCTTTTCTCCTCCCAATCTGTGCTTGTCAGGCGCTTTGAGTATCGTTTTTTTAGAATGGGATTATGTTGAAATAGAATATTGTCTAGCAGGCGCTCAAAGAAGGGGGACTTTTTAGTTTGAGGGGCGGAAGAGTTAGTAGTCTGCTTTCTAGAGAAGAAAGGAAGTTTCAGTGCAGACGCTGCAGTTGCCATTTTTTCACCATTTAAGCGCGCTGGAGTTTCTCCTTAATTCTTTTGAGGAGCAAGGAAGCCTGGAAACCTGCGCCTGCGGAAAGCGGGAAGGCCAATATAGTTAATATGATGCGAAAGAACATGAATATCGATGCTATGCCAAGGTGGGAGCCCAAAGCGTGAGGCAGAGTGTCGCTGACTAAGTCGGTTGGAAGAATTTTTTGAACTTCTTCGGGTTTTACTTCATTTATGGGTTTGTTTTCGAAAATAACTTCAGACTTTACTGTCTTTTCGAGCATTTGGTGAAGAAGTTCCTGTTCATGGCTATTCTGCTGCTCCTGAAGAACTGCAAACTTTTTGTGCTCTTTCGGAATTTTTATGAAGAGGAAATTTGAGTAGGGGGAGGAAGTTGCTTTGAGCTTCTGGAAGTCTTCGGGCAAGAGAACCTGCTCTTCGTTTATAAGGCCTTGAACTGCAAACTTCTTGAAGAAAGAAGTAGGTGGCTCAGTCAGGGATGAAAAAATAGGTAGGATAATGGCCAGGGCTGCTGCACCTGTGATTACTCCTGTAATGATGTAGTGGGTTGTCATGGTGCGCATGCTTTTGCGGAGCATATAGCGCGTTGCGAAGAAGGGAGATGTTAAGGGATGAAAGATGACTGGATATTTCTCGCGGAAGGGGAGTTTTGAGGGCCTGTTAGCTAGGGGTATGTTGGAGTCTTTGCGCTTGAACTGTGCTTTATGCAAAAAGGGGATTGGAGCCATGTTAGTACCCCGAAGCTTGAGGTACGTGTGTTTATGGCAAGTGGTAGTATTTAAAGCCTCGGATAGGATTAGAGCTCGATTGGTTCGTCTTCGGAAGGAACTGCTCCTGTTTTTTCTTCATCTTCTATGAGGAGGGAATTCAAAAGCGCGTTGATGTCATCTGGTTTTGTTTCTTTTTGAGCGCGCGCGAAAATGTTGTGCAAATCAACGTGCACTAGCTTGCGAACTCCTTCGAATGCACCATAGATTTCCTTTTCTGAAGCACCAAGCTCAATTAGGCCTTTTATTACGTCCTCAACCATTCCAGCAGGCCATGATTTGCCGTCCAGATTCATGGCTTCAACTGCCTCATTGAAATCGGATTCGGTTGCCCAGTAGATTAATTTTAGAATTTCTCGGTGTGAGAAATTGAGCGCGATTGGCTTATGTATGGCAGCTGCGGAAATTTGCCGGGATTCTGTGAATAGGTAGAGATAGCATGCAAGATTGTCTATGCTGATTTTTTCGTGAAATTTATAGATAGTTTGTATTGCCGCCTCTTCTTCAATTTTGTTGCGGGTTATGCCGTCATTAAATTTGTAGCGAATGTAGGAGACACTTATTTCTTCCATAAAGCATTTTAAAACTGGAATTGCGTTTTTGAAGCCGTAGAGTTCAAGAACGAGTTCTGCATTGCTTGAGTCTAGGTAAACTATGTGGTTATGTATGCGCCGTGCAAGCTCTGGGAGGAATTCTTTGCCTAAACTTTCCCGTGCAACTGTAAAGTATTCTTCAGGCAAGCTCGTAATGTTTTCTTTGAGGAGCATGCGTACAATAAATTTTGCTTGTGTTGGGTCGTTGCGGTTGAGCGCGCGCAGCTGCGGCACTAAATTAGCAAAGTTCAATTGCGCGGGTTGTTGAGTATCTTTTGCTTCTGCCATAATTCCACGGACGAAATTAGGCGGTTGAGATTTAAAAATCAGTAGGTTTGGTATAGTGGAATGTTGAAGTAAAATTAGCAAA
>JBDROI010000058.1:0-3955 GCA_043810245.1 Microcaldota archaeon | reverse complement strand
TGCTAGGCTGTCCCACAAGAAAAACGCGGGACAGCCGTTCTTCTATCCCGATAGGAAGGGAGATCAGGAGGAACCTGAAACTGAAAGGGAAACCTGGGTTTCCCTTGCGGTTCGGCGTGGAAATCTCACCCCCCGCATTTGTGATTTTGTGGAGCAAATATACCCGCACGTAACTGTTGGAGCGCTCATCTTCAACGCGCGAGGAGAAGTTCTGCTCGCGCGCTCTCCGAAATGGGCGGATAAATGGACTATTCCTGGAGGGCATGTTGAGCTGGGAGAGCGCGCGGAAGATGCGCTTGCGCGCGAAGTAAAAGAAGAGGTTGGCTTGGAAGTTGAAGTAGGCGAATTTTTAATGATGCAGCAGGCAGTCTATTCAAAAGAGTACTATAAGCCCAGACACTTTATTTTTCTTGACTATGTGTGCAAAGCAAAAAGCGAAGATGTGAAAGTTGACGGGCGCGAAATGAAAGAGTATGCGTGGAAGAAGCCGGAGGACGCGCTGAAGCTTGAAATAGACTCATTCGTGCGCGCGTCGCTTGAAAAGTATTTGGAGAAAGAAAAGTAAAAGAAAAAAAGAAGTAGAAAAGAAAAATTAAAAAAAGAGGGCGTGCTCTTTACTCGCCCTTTGGTGCGAATTTTGCAACTGCTTGCTCCTTCAGCGTTGCCTGGGCAGCTGAGAGGCGCGCAATTGGAACACGGAAGCGCGAGCAGCTCACATAGCTCAAGCCTGCGTTGTGGTAGAACTCAATTGAAGAAGGCTCTCCTCCTGTTTCTCCACAGACTCCTATTTTCATGTTCGGGCGCGTCTTTCTTCCTAGGTCTACGGCCATTTTCACGAGCTTTCCTACGCCTTCGCGGTCAAGCACTTCGAACGGGTTTGAATCAAGAATTCCCTTCTCCAAATAGAGTCTTAAGAATTTAGATTCTGCATCGTCCCTGCTGAACCCGAGCGCTGTCTGCGTCAAGTCATTTGTTCCAAATGAGAAGAACTCTGCGACTTCTGCAATTTGATCTGCAGTTAATGCGGCGCGCGGAATTTCAATCATGGTTCCTATAGTGTATGGAAGCGTTACGCCTGCTTCTTTTATTATGCGGTTTGCAACGTTTTCAACTACTGTGCGCAGCAACTTCAGCTCGCGCACGTTTCCAACGAGCGGAATCATGGCTTCGACTTGAACGTCTTTGCCTTCCTTCTTGAGCTCAGTTGCTGCTTCGAAAATTGCGCTTGCCTGCATTTCGTAGATTTCAGGGTAAGCAATTCCGAGCCTGCAGCCTCTGTGCCCCAACATTGGATTGAACTCGCTCAACTCGCGCACCTTTTTGAGAATGCGCTGTTTGTCTGCAAGCACGCGGTCGTCGCTCTTTTCATAGGACATTTTTGTTACGTCAACCAGAAGCTCGTCTAAGCGCGGAAGGAATTCGTGGAGAGGCGGGTCAAGGAAGCGGATTGTAACCGGCAATCCGTCCATGGCGGCGAATATCGCCTTAAAGTCGCTCTTCTGCATTACTTTCAGCTTTCCAAGAGCAACGAGGCGCTCGTCCTTTGTTTCCGCGAGAATCATTTCCTGAACAATAGGCAGTCTGTCTTGTGCGTTGAACATGCGCTCGGTTCTGCATAAGCCGATTCCTTTTGCTCCGAATTCGCGCGAGCTCAAAGCATTCTGAGGAGTATCCGCATTTGCACGCACGCTCATTCTGCTTATTGAGTCAGCCCAGTTTAGAAGCTCTTCAAAGTCGCCTGTTAATGTGGGATCAACCATTGGAACTTCGCCGAGAATTACGCTTCCCGAGCTTCCTTCGATCGTAACCACGTCGCCTTCCTTTATCACAATGTCTCCAATCGTTGCCTTCTTCGCAATGATGTCGACTTTCATTGTTTCGCAGCCAGCTACGCATGGAATTCCCATTCCTCGCGCAACCACGGCGGCATGAGAAGTCATACCCCCGCGGCTTGTTAAAATTCCTTGGGAAGCAGCCATTCCGTGAATGTCTTCTGGAGTTGTTTCAACGCTCACCAAAAGAACTTTTTCTCCGTTTTTGCCGCGCGCTGCAGCCTCGTCGGCAGTGAATGCTGCTTTTCCGCACGCTGCTCCTGGAGACGCGGGCAAACCTTTTGCAATCACGCTGACCTTTGCTTTGGGGTCGAATTGTCTGTGAAGCAGTTTGTCAATGTGCTCGGGTTCAACGCGCATGATTGCTTCTTCTTTTGAAATCACGCCTTCTTTCACCATGTCAACTGCAACTTTAACTGCTGCTGCAGCGGTTCTCTTTCCGCTTCTTGTCTGAAGCATGTAGAGTTTTCCTTTTTCAATCGTGAACTCCATATCCTGCATGTCGCGGTAGTGCTTCTCAAGAGTTTTCGCAATTTCCGCGAACTGCCGATACATTTCAGGCGATTCTTTTTCGAGCTCTGCAAGCGGCTTTGGCGTTCGTATACCTGCAACTACGTCTTCTCCCTGCGCATTCATCAAGTATTCTCCGTAGAGCTTCTTCTCTCCGGTTGAGGGGTTGCGCGTGAACGCTACTCCGGTTCCTGAATCATTGCCCATGTTTCCGAAAGCCATGGACTGAACGTTTACTGCAGTTCCGAGATCATCGGAAATTTTGTGGAGCTTTCTGTAGGTTACTGCTCTTGGAGTATCCCAAGAGTCGAAAACTGCGCGTATAGCGAGCTCCAACTGCTCGTAAACATCGCTTGGGAATTCTTTTCCCAGCTCTTTCTTTACTATTGCTTTGTAGCTTGCGATTACTGTTTGAAGATCGTTTGCATCTAGGTCAGTGTCAAGCTTCACTCCTTTCTTCGTTTTTGCTTCTTCAAGTGCGTGCTCGAACTGCTCGTGCTTTACTCCTAAAACCACGTTGCCGAACATCTGCATGAAGCGTCTGTAAGCATCGTAGCCGAAGCGCTCGTTGTTTGTCAGCGCAATCAGGCCTTTAACTGTAGAATCGTTTAAACCTAAATTAAGAACCGTGTCCATCATTCCAGGCATTGAAACAGGAGCTCCGGAACGCACTGAAACAAGAAGAGGGTTTGAAGCATCGCCGAATTTCTTGCCAGTTTTTGTTTCAACTGATTTCATTGCTTCGCGAGCGCCTTCAAGGACTCCTGCAGGGAATTTGTGCCCTATTTTATTGTATTCCTTGCACATTGTAGTTGTTATCGTAAACCCTGGCGGAATCGGCAAGCCGATTGTGGTCATTTCTGCCAGATTCGCTCCCTTTCCTCCCAAGATGCTCTTCATCTTTGCGGAGCCTTCTTCAAATAGATATATTTGTTTCTCGGTCATGCTATTACCTCCTTCTTCTACTCAAACAGTAGACTATTTCATTTAGAAACTACTTGATGCCTACTTTTTAGCTCGGATATCTTTTCGTTTCGGGCGCAGATATTTGTAGCCGCACTTTCGGCATTTTGCCACGCCTCGTTTGTTTCTTGCCTTGCACTTTCGGCATATCCAAATCTGAGCTATCTTCGCATCAACAAGCGGAAACTTTCCCATAAAATTCACCACAAAACTACGCAAACGTAAAATAGATTACAACGTAGAGTGTATCCAATTATGAACACGCATATTTAAATTACTTTTTTGGCTAATACTAACGCCTGCTGATTTTCATTGGAAGAAAAACTGCCTCCGTAGCTCAGTGGTAGAGCGTCTGCATGGTAAGCAGAAGGTCGCGCGTTCAATCCGCGCCGGAGGCTCTGCGAACCGCAGGGGGAACCCAGGTTCCCCCTTCAGTTTCAGGTTCCTCCTGATTCCCCCTCCTCCTTAACCCCCCTCTTGTAACCCACCCCAACTGCTGGATTCGCTCTTTCTGAGTCCCCTTCCGTTTTTGGAAATGCGGGAAGGTTTTTATGGTAAATGAGTTCTATTCTTGGTAGAAAGAGTGAAACTATGGTGAAGTGCAAAAAATGCGGAGTGCCACTTGACGGCTTGCTGAGCGCGATTCCGCG
>JBDROI010000057.1:0-9452 GCA_043810245.1 Microcaldota archaeon | reverse complement strand
GGTTTGGGGCACCGCTTAAATTTCATTCCAACAAAACTAAGCGGAGGAGAAAAACAGCGCGTTGCAATTGCGCGCGCGCTTGCAAACTCGCCGAGTATAATTCTTGCCGACGAGCCCACTGGAAATCTTGATTCAAAGGCGGGCGAAGAAATTTTGAAAATATTTGACGAACTGCATAAGAAGGAAGGCAAAACGCTCGTTGTTGTTACTCATGAGCATTACGTTGCCCAGCAGTCTGAAAAAATCATACGCTTGAAAGACGGAAAAATAGAAGAGATTATGAAGCCGGCTAAAACGGGAGAGCGATATGCTTACAAGTAGAGGTTGCGTGAGAATATGCTGAAAGATATAGTTGAATATGCATTTGAGGGGCTGAAAACACGGGGCTTGCGCAGCTGGCTTACCATCCTAGGGATAATAATAGGCGTGAGCGCAATCGTAGTTCTCGTTGCAATTTCGTTTGGAGTTGACCGCGAAATAAGAAGCCAGCTGAGCATGTTTGGAAGTGACATGATATCGATTCAGCCGGGAACTGGAATGGGCTCGGGAAGCGGAGGCTTTTCGTTTGCGCAGACCGGAAGCATAAGCGAGAAAGATTTGCAGGTTATTCAAAAGGTGCCAGGAGTAAAGGTTGCCGTGCCTTCTCTAAACGGATTTGCGTTTGTCGAGTACCATGCCCAGCAAGTGCGAGTAATTACTATGGCAATGCCCCCCGATGTTCTTCAGATTATGGATTTGGAGCTGGAAAGCGGCAGATATATGCGCGAAGGAGAAAAAGGAGTAGTGGTTGTTGGACACGCATTTGCCTATGACTATTTTGACAGTGAAATAACGCTTCATAGAAGAGTTTTGATTGACAATCACTCATTTGAGGTTATAGGAATTCTTGAATCGCAGGGAGGCGGACTTATGTCTGCTCTTGACGGCGCAGTTTGGGTTAACTATGAGGATGGAAGAGATGTGATTGCAACCTTCCGAGGAAACAAAGAAGTGAGCGAGATTAATCTAAAAGTTTATGAAGGAGCAGATGTTCGCGAAGTTGAGAAGGACATAAAGAGCGAATTGAGAAGCCTGCATAAAGTAAAGGAAGGAGAAGAAGACTTCCAAGTAATGACTTCTGACTATATAATGCAGCAGGTTGGCGCGATTTTTGCACTCCTTACGCTTTTCCTTGGGGGAATTGCCGCGATTTCGCTTCTTGTTGGAAGCGTTGGAGTTGCAAACACTATGTTCATGTCGGTTACTGAAAGAACGCGCGAAATAGGAATTCTAAAAGCAATTGGAGCGGACGACGCAAAAATAAGGGATATTTTCTTGGTTGAGTCTGCAGTAATCGGGTTTATTGGAGGCGGAATCGGAGTTGTTATAAGCACGGTTATCTGCCTCGTTCTGGCTTCGTTTGGAGTCCCAGTTCAGCTTACAATTGAGCTCGTTCTGTTTGCGCTTATTTTCTCGGTGCTCATTGGAGTTATTTCGGGCTATCTGCCTGCGAGGCGCGCGGCTAAGCTTCAGGCAGTTGAAGCGTTGAGGTATGAGTAAGGAAAAGAAAAAGAAGAAAGGAAAAGCACCGCGGGAAAAAATAAAACGAAAAAGGAAGAGAAATAAGAGTAGAATAAAAAGAAAAATAAGAAAAACGGGGCAATGCCCCATTAAATTCTACTCGACTTCTTTGTCATCGGGCCACATTGATTTTCTAACCTGAGTGCCCACTGTTCCTATGAGCGAGGCGCGCATGCGCGCAATTGGCTCGTCAACAACAGCTCTTCCTTTCTGCTTGTACTCGCCCAAATATTCTTTCACGAACTCGCCGTTCTGTATTCGCGTGAGAACTTTTTTCATATTATCTTTCACGTGCTCGTCCATAACTTTTGGCCCGCATGTTATGCCTCCGTAGCGCGCGGTTTCTGAGCAGCCCGCAAGAACTCCTGCATTTCCGCGCTTGTAGCCCATTGGAGCAATTAACCCGTAGAGCTCGTGGGAAGTCTCGAAGTATGCAAGAAGCGGGTTGTAGCCGGCTTCAACTAGCGTGTCGAACGTGTGCTGAACCATGGCGGTAACTCCCCCGCAAAGGTCGACCTGCTCGCCGAATAAATCGGTTTCCACTTCGTCTTTGAAAGTTGTTTCGAAAAGTCCGGCGCGTGCGCACCCAATTGCTTTTGCGAGCGCGAGAACGTTTTCGCGCGCCTTTCCGCTTGGGTTCTGGTGAACTGCAGTAAGCGCTGGAATTCCGAAGCCTGATTCGTACTGCGCGCGCAGAACTCTTCCAGGTCCTTTGGGCGCAATCATAATTACGTCTGAATCCGCCGGCGGGTTGATTAATTTAAAGTGGATATTGAATCCGTGCGAGAAAATGAGCGTCGCACCCTTCTTCAAGTTTGGCTCTATGCTTTCCTTGTAAACTTGAGCCTGTTGAGTATCCGTAATTAGTATTTGGACTGCGTCAGCGCGCTTCACGGCTTCTGGAATTTCAAGAAGATTTTGTCCTTCCACCCAGTTGTCTGCGAGCGCCTGCTTCCAAGACTCGCCGTTTTTTCTAAGCCCTACAACCACGTTGGTTCCGCTGTCTCTGTGGCAGAGCGCTTGACCGCGCCCCTGGCTTGCATAGCCGATGACTGCGAGCGTACCTGTGTAGGTATAAGGAATATCCTGCTCCTGAATAAGTTTTGCAACAAGTTTTCCGCTAGCGTCTTTTATCTCCTTTACCATTACTACACCTCCATTAAAACAGAATGTACCTAAAATCTTAGTAATTCTTAGTGGTATAACTTATTTTAAGCTTGCGCGAGAAAAGATAGATATGACAATTGACGTATTTTTCTGGATTTTAGGCTCAGTAGTTGTAGTCAGCTTGATTTCACTCGTTGGAATAATCGCAATGCGCTTAGGGGGCGCCCAGCGCGAGAGCGTAGTTCGCATTCTCGTTGCTTTTGCCGCAGGCGCGCTTCTTGCAGCTGCCTTTGTTCATTTGATTCCTGAAGCAATTGAAGGTGCGGCTGAAGGAGCTTATTTTGCAGTTCTCGGAGGAATAATGCTCTTCTTTCTTTTAGAAGAGTTCATTTTCTGGCACCACTGCCACAAGGAAGAATGCGAAGTTAAACCAGTGGGCTACTTGAATGTGATTGGAGATGGAGTTCATAATTTCATTGACGGAGTTTTGATTGCTTCCGCATATTTGGTAAACGTAAACTTGGGAGTAATTACAACGCTCGGAGTAATTTCCCACGAAATTCCGCAGGAGCTCGGAGATTTCGGAATTTTGATTCATTCCGGCTTCAGCACGAAAAAAGCGCTTTTCTATAATTTCATTTCAGCTTCAACTGCAATTTTGGGCGCATTGATTGGCTACTTCTGCTTCTCTGCAGTTAAGGAGTACATTCCGCTTGCAGTTGGAGTTGCTGCTGGAGGCTTCCTTTATATAGCAGTTGCGGACTTGCTTCCAGAGCTTCATGGAGAAAGAAACACGAAGAAAATGATAAGCCAGACGCTCGCAGTGTTCTTTGGAATTATGCTCATTTTCGTTCTTGGCCTGCTTATGCCAGAAGCTTAGTCCCCGATTCCGTTCGGAGAAACATTGAAAACGCATTCTCCTTCCGGCAAATTAGGCGAATCAACTAAGCGCGCAATTCTTTTCTCTCCTTTTCCTTTCCTCAAATATAAGCGGTAGGTTGCAAGATGCGCGAGCACGTGGCCTCCTATGGGGCGCGTTGGATCGCCGAAAAGCACGCTCGGGTCGTCCATAACCTGGTTGGTTATGAAAACCGCAAGATTGTTCGCGTCCGCAAGCTTCTGGAGCGCATGAAGGTGCTTGTTGAGCTTCTGCTGGCGTTCGCCGAGAGCGCCTCTTCCAGCGTATTCTGCGCGGAAGTACGAGGTTAAAGAGTCTATTATTACTAGCTTAATGTTGTGCTTCTTTATCATCTCTTCTGCTTTTTCTACTAAGATTATTTGGTGGTCCGAGTTCACTGCCTTTGCAACCTGAATGTTCTGGAGAACGGTATTCGGGTCGAGCTTCATTGCTTCGGCAAGCTGCTTGATTCTCTCTGGTCTGAACGTAGACTCCGTGTCGACGAACAAGCACCCGCCGCCCAAGCCTCCTTTTTCTACGGGAAGCTGAACATTCAATGCAAGCTGGAAGCCAAGCTGGGTTTTTCCGCTTGCAAATTTTCCGTACGCTTCCGTAATTGCCTGAGTTTCAACTCCTCCGCCGAGAAGATTATTCAGCTCCTTTGAGTTAGTTGTAATTCTTCCTATGCACTTTCTTCTCTCCAAAATTTTATCCGCGCTTTCATAGCCCATTTTCAGGGAATCGCGCGCAGCTGCAATTGTTTTTTTAGAAACTTCAACTCCGATTTCTGCAATTTCGTCAAGCTCATAAGGAGAAGAAGAGGCAATTTTCTCTAAAGAATCATAGCCCGCTTTTCTCAGTTTTTCTGCAGTTGCTTTGCCTACTCCGGGCAAATCTTCTAGATCAATTTGCTCAGTTTCAGAATCTTTTTGAACTACTTCAACGTTTGATTCTTCAATTTCTTCAGATTCTTCTCGAGCTTCTTTTTTTGCCATGAATACCACCCACAGGATTACCTGCACATAAGCAGATAGTAAGTTTACACTCCCCCTTTATAAATCGTTTTCGGCACGCGAACTTGCCAATGCGAAGTTTTATAAACCGCCAACGAGGAATAACTAACGAGAAAATGCACATAAAAACGTTCCTAATTGCATTAATGCTAGTTTGCTCGTTCTGCTTAGCTGAAACTACGTTGGAAACAGGTTTAATTAACCCTCCAATTTCGGAAGTGAGCGAGCACAACGAACAGTTAAGTGCAGTTACTTCAGTTCCTCTTTCAACTGCACCCGCTGGCGTAACTACGCGAACTCCGGACTTCTCGGATCCGTTTTCCTTTTTCTTCATAAAAGTTTTGACGGCTTCTCCTTCGGTTAACGACTCAATAGACGGCGCGGATGAAAACACGAAAATTCTCTGGACGTGGGGCGAATCCCACGGAAGCGGCCCGTTTACCTCAAGCATTTCTTCTTCTGGAGACTGCGGGGGAAGCATCCAAATTACGAGGCAGACTGCGGGCGCTCCGGTAATTCAGGAGTTCAGGGCGGACTTGACGCTTACACACTACAAAAAAGGAGACGGAAAAACCGAAAAGCTTGAGGAGAATTTTACAGTAAATGTTCCTCTCGCGTCTTCAGGAGCTCCTGTTGAAAGCACGCGCGCTAGCAACCCATTTTCTCTCCCTTCTTCGCTTCACGGAAGCTGTGATTCTGCCTGTCCAATTTTTAGAGATCTTATGCACCCTTACGGTGAAACCTGGTACTGCGATGAAAACTGCGACAACGCTCCGCTGAAGCGCGCCTTCCCAAGAAAAATGGGAAACATAATAATTAGAGACACGAGCGAAGGGTATTCAACTCCAATTGCACCAACTTATGCAAGCGGAAGCACAACCAGCACGTTCACGGACACGTATGAAGACGACGAAGGCTATGAGCACACAGTTCATATTCATGTAACCAATCCAAACCCCGCGCAGGCAACGTCGGCAGGCTCCATACTTCAGCCCGCTGCAGAAGAGCCTTATTCAATCCCAGACAATGGAGTTCAGCAGGCGCAGTTGGTCGTTACGATTTCTGGGAGAATTGCGCTTCCAATGAAGGACACACTAAGTTATAGCGTGAAGCACTGCAACGGAGACGGAAACGGCGGCTTCAACTGCTACTGCTCTTCAGAAAGCAGGGAGTTCACGTATAATCTTCTCAAAGGAGGCCGCTCTGCTTCCAAAATTTTCACGGTAAGAGGGGGAGGAACGACGGTACTTCAGATGAATCTGGCAGAAAAGCAGGCAGGCGAAGACACCACCTACCCCGGCTATATTTATGCAGACAAAAACCGCAGTTCAGTTATGTTCGTTGAGTTTACAAACAAAAACATCTACAAAACGATTACGCTTCTTGATGGAAAACTTCTCAATGCAAGCTACGCTGGTTTCTTTGAAGTTGTTGAGGGCGAGTTCGGAGTTCAATACGTGCGCTTTTGGGATGCACAGTCCGTAAGCGAGATAAAAGAAGACGACGAGCTTCTTGCGCAATACACACACGCGCAAAACACGAATACGATTTTTGAGCGCGTCAACCGCGCTGCATACGTGATTTCAAATGGAACCGGGATGAACACCACCTACAATGAAACGCACTTCATAAATGGAATGGTTAACAACATGAGCGTAGGAACGCACACGCTGAGAGTTATCACGTGCGACATGTTCGGCAACCAGCATGAGTTTAACCAGCTTCTTCTCGTGCGCGCGCAGAGCAATCTTACTATGGATATGTCTCCGCCATTGGAACCAGGAAGCGAAGCAAAGGTAAACCTGCTTCTCACAGATTATGCTGGAAACCCGCTTTCTGGAGAGAAAATAACGCTGAAAAGCGGAAAGCAGAGCGCAAATGTTTACACGAACGCGGAAGGAAAAGCAACTTACTCTTTCTTAATTGACTCCCCTGGAATGCACTCGGTGAGCGCAGACTACGCAGGAGATTACACGCAGGCATCTGCCGCTTCGCAGAGCAGTTTTAACATTCACGGAACTGCAACTGGAGTAGACTTGAGCGGGGGCAACCTCGCGTGGGCTGTTATTCTTTCAGTTTTAGTAGGCTCGCTCTTCCTCCAAACCGGCAATGTTTTCGGCTTGAGTGCAGTGAGCAATGCCGCGCAGTATGGAATTGGGTTGATGTCTTTGGCAAGAGGAGCAGCAGGCTCCATGGGCGGCGGAAGTTCGATGAACCTGAATTTAGGCAAATTTGGGAAGAAAGGCGGAAAAGGAGCGGGAGGAGCAGGTGCGGCTGGAACTGGGGCAAAAGGAGCTGCGAAAGGCGGAATGTTCATGCTCGCGGCGGGGAAGAGGAAGAAAGAGGAGGAAAAGAAAAAGTATGGAGCTGGAGTTTCAAAGAAGAAAACCGAGAGCTTAAGCGCGCTGAAGAGCAAGGCGGCGAAGCTGAAGGAGAAAGAAAGAATGGCGAAAGCAGGGATGGAAAAACAGAGAATGGGACTAAACAATGAGGATAAGAGGAAAAGGGTGGTGCTTGCAGGCATCGACGAAGAAGAACAAAAAAAGCAGAAGCAAAGTTCGGGAACCGTGCTACCCAAAAAAGAGAGATTAGATAATCTTGCTAAAATGGAGGAGGTAGAACAAAAACGACTAATGCAGTTATCTAAAGGACGATTAAAACTTGTATCCTTGAATAATTTTGATGAAAAAACAAAAACAAAGTTTGAATTTGAAAGAACTCGATTAATCGCAGAACGTAAAAAATTCGCGAATGCAAATCCGAATGTGCAAAAAAAAGCCGAACAGGTTTTAGAGCACTTAAAAGAGGACGGCGCAAAAAAACTCTTCCCTCATCTTTCATCTAAGATAGATCGGATTAGCGTCCACGTACTATCCGATGAGGCTTTTGATAATATCGCTGGAAGTGACACAATCGCAACAGCAAAAAGAGGGAGCATTACTGTGATCTATAGGGACGGGAGCCAGGTATTCAACGAGATGTATGTGAGAGAGAGCCGTTTCTCCACAGATAAGTATGGTGAAGTAAAGCCGCACAACCAACTTATGGAGGATATGGGGCATGAAATGGGCCACTGTTTGGGTGCCTTTAGGAATGAAAGCGAACCCAATGACGCGAAGTGGCTGGCTGATGAAGGTTTTGCTGAAGCTATTGCTTACCGAATAGTAAAACAAGCAGAGGGTAGGGCAGCGGTTTCAGCAAGCGAAGATCTGGCTTTGCGAGCACGAATTGCAGAACGACTAAATTGGCTTGCAGGAGAAGAAAAAACGTTCAGTTCATTTACTCATAGCGAAGGCAACGATTTTTCTGAAAAATTTAATATGTTCTTAGATAAAACCGGCAGCGTCGAAGCTAAAAATGCAATTAGGAGCTTTAAGCTAGATGGTACTGCCCCGAACCAGATGGAGCGGATAGAGAGTCAGCTAAAAGCAGCGCAGGAAACAAAAGCCGGAGACAACCCAGCTATGAAAGAAAAACTTGAAGAATTTGAGCAAGATTTAAATAAGCGCATTCCGGTTATTAAAGAGCAGGATATAGAGAAAGAGGTCACTAGAATGCTTTGGCAGGGGAGAAAGTGGTGATGGCATATGGATAAATATATAATGAAACGCATTGAGGCTTATTGCAGAGAGAATAGTATCGAGTTTTCAGACAGGCTTACAAAAACCGCAGAAGTTTTAAGCAGAATTCTTGAGCATAGTTCGCTGGCTGATAAGAAAAAGGTAATGGATCATTGGCAAACTAAGGAGGATAGCATACGACTAGCATATAGAATAATGGGCGAAGGATTGATGCTTGAAAATAACGACGTAAAAAGAGCAAAAGAGTTGCACGAAGAGCTAACCAAAGCGGCGGAAAAGCTTAAACGGGCAGATCCCGAGGCATACGAAAGCGTACGCAGAACATTTGCAGAAGCAGATAAAAATTTGCGAGCCATACTTGACAGAAGTAGGTAACATTAAACGTAATAACGTAGAACAGCTTTTAATAATTGTACCTCCCCTAATTTTACCCATGCACTCAATTATTCTAAAATGCATCAAATGCGCGCGCGAGTTTTCTGCTTCTGAAATTCGGTATGAATGCGCGTGCGGCGGCCTTCTTGATGTTGTTCATGACTTGAAAGAGGTTGAAAAAGAGGTTTCGCGCGAAACTTTTGATGCGCGCCTTGGTTCACGTGAATTTCCGTATGGAAGCGCAGTCTGGCGCTTTCGCGAGCTCGTTCTCCCTTACGAAAACAACGTAATTGTTAGCAAGCCCGAAGGAAACACCAATCTTTATTCCGCGCGCGAAGTAATTGAGTACGCGGGCGTTAACATTCAGCTCAAGCACGAGGGAGAAAACCCAACTGGCTCGTTTAAAGACAGAGGCATGACATCTGGAGTAACGCAGGCTAAATTTCTCGGATGCAAAGTGGTTGCGTGCGCGAGCACAGGCAATACTTCTGCGAGTCTCGCGGCTTATGCCGCGAAAGCCGGAATGAAGTGTGTTGTTTTCATACCTGAAGGAAAAATCGCTTATGGAAAACTAAGCCAGGCGCTTGCTTACGGCGCGAAAACTCTCCAGGTGCGCGGGAATTTCGACGATTCCATGAAGCTCGTGAAGGAGGCGAGCGCAGAGCTTAATCTTTATTTAATGAACTCAGTCAACCCGTTTAGATTAGAGGGGCAGAAAACGATTATGCTTCACATGCTCCAGCAGAGAAACTGGAAGGTTCCCGATTGGATGGTTTTGCCCGGTGGCAACCTAGGAAACACGAGCGCTTTTGGAAAAGCGTTTCATGAGTTGAAGGAGCTTGGAATGATTGATAAAATGCCTAGAATGGCAGTAATTCAGGCTCACGGCTCAAACCCTCTTTACCAGTCGTATAAGAA
>JBDROI010000056.1:0-2026 GCA_043810245.1 Microcaldota archaeon | reverse complement strand
CGCGACTCGCCCAAAGGGCAGAGCATAGAAAAAATTGCACAGCGCTTCGAAGAAATTTCCGAGAAGAAAACAGAGGATGTTACCGAAGCATTCTTGTGAGATTATGGAAAAATCCATAGAAAACGAATTGCGCAAAGATTCTTTTCTCGAGCGCTGGGTAATCATTGCGCGAAAACGGCATGCACGCCCCCAGGATTTCTCGCGCAATAAAAAAATAAGTCCGCAGACTTCTCCTAAAGCATGCTTCTTCTGCCCTGGCAATGAGAATCTCACCCCGCCTGAAATCACACGTTTGCCCAAGGCAAGTAAATGGAGAGTGCGCGCATTTCCCAACAAGTTTGCAGCAGTTTCCAAAGATTCAAAATCTGCCTACGGCGCGCACGAAGTAATTGTTGAAACTCCAAAACATGGAGAGCGCCTCTCGCAGATTTCCTCATCCCACATGCTTGAAGTTCTCGAAGTTTTCTCTGCCCGCATAAATTCTCTTGCGCGCGACAAGCGCATGAAATACGTATTGCTTTTCAAAAATGAGGGAAAAGAAGCAGGTGCTTCCCTTGAGCATACTCACACTCAGCTTATCTCGCTCGCGTGCATTCCTTCTGCCGTTCTAGAAGAGATATCTGCCTCGAGCGCCTACAAAGCGCGCCGCAAAAAATGTCCCTTTTGCGAGCTATCAAATGAGAAAAACGAGCGCCTCATTCTAGAAAACAAACACGCAAGCGTTCTTGCTCCTTATGCTTCGCGCTTCCCATTTGAAATGTGGGTTCTTCCAAAGAAGCATACTGCTTGCTTGACCAAACTGAAAAAAGAGGAAAAGCGCGCATTTGCAGAAGCGCTTTCGCGTGCTCTCAAAAAACTGGACAAGCTGCTCGCAAATCCAAGCTACAACTTAGTTTTCCACATCTCCCCGCTCCGCTCAAACTCTCTCCATTTTCACGTTGAAATATGCCCGCGCCTCTCAGTTTGGGCAGGCTTTGAATTCGGAAGCGGAATAATAATCAACACCATGCCCCCGGAGGAAGCCGCAAAAGCGCTGCGCACGCAATTCGAATGACGAATCATTCGAATGCACATCGAAAGCTCGTGGCTTCCGATTGCGCAAAGGATTTAAACAAAGTGCGGGAAATAAGAATATGGAAAAGCAAGTCATGATACTATTTCTTCTGCTTTCTCTTTCCTACTTTTCTTTTGCAGTTGAAACTCCGGGAACTTTCTACGTTAAAATCATCGATGCAAACGGCCGCGCGGTTCCGAATGCAAACGTAACCTACAGCTACTACATAAGCTCCCCTTCTGTTGTGCAGGTTGCTGAAAGCGCGTTTTCAGATGCAGAAGGCGAAGTAAGCGCGTCGCTAAGCGCAGATGTCGCCTACCCCTTCGAGGTCCAAGTAAACGCGCGAGGAGCTTCTTTCTCAGCACAGTACCGCTGGTTCGGTGAAATAAACGAGCAAATAAAGCTTCCGCTTTCCGATCTTTCAATCCGCGTTGTCGACCCCAAATCCCGCGCGCTTCAGTACATCCCAATTTCAATAAGCCTGCTCAATCTCTCTTCTGAAACAAACGCCGAGGGCTATGTGTTCTTTCCGCTCGTTCCAGAACAAGGCTACTCTGCTAAAGCAGAATATGCAGGGATCACGCGCGAGATTTCCAAGCAAACTTTTGGAAATTCAACAATCATTTTTCCAGCTTATGATTTAACTGTGCGCACACTCGGCGACTCAAAAAAACCGCTCCGTGCAGACATTGAAATTTCAATCTCAGTCCTAGATTACTCTGAGCGCACAATTGCAGACGAGAATGGAGAAAAATCCATAATTCAAGTTCCTCCAACCTCAGTAAATTTGCGCATTTCATACCTATCAAAAACACATATAGAAACGCTTGAGTTGACCGATGACACCGTAAAAGAATACCTTTTCGATTCATCGGCTCCGAAAATAAGCGAACCAAGCTATTTACGCGAAGGGGTCGCGAATGCTGAATCAACCATTTCAGTTTCAGTTGAAGACCAAGGCGACTCACCAAG
>JBDROI010000055.1:0-4990 GCA_043810245.1 Microcaldota archaeon | reverse complement strand
TTCTACTATTCATTCGACTTAGCCAAGGAAGCAGTTGACATTGAGCGCGTGCTTGTCGAGTATCTAGACAGCGCTTCAGACGAGAAAGGACGCCACCTATTTCTAGATGAGGCAACTGCCGTATCTGACTGGCAGAAAGCGGTGAAACTGTTGGTAGACAGAGGAGACATGAGAAAGGATGACTGCGTGCTGGTAACCGGCTCCAGCGCAGTTGATCTTAGAAAAGGCTCTGAGCGCCTGCCTGGAAGAGGCATAGAAGGAAAGGAGTATTTCTATCTTCCCTGCTGCTTCAACAAATACTTGCAGTTGAAGGGGGTGGATGTTGAAACTCACGATCCGATGGATGCAGAAGCTTTCTGCAGAACAGCGGACAGACAGCGCGCCAAACTGCTCACTCTGAACAAGCATTTTGCCTCCTATTTGAAAGAAGGAGGATTTCTCTACTCCATGAATCACGGAGGGAATGATGCAGCCATGGAAAGATACGCCCGCTGGCTTGAAGGCGATTTCGTGAAAAGCGGCAAGAGCCCCATCATAGCAAAGGAAATAGTGCAGGCAGTAATACGCAAAGGATGCTCGCAGTTTTCATACCATTCCATAGCCAAAGAAACTTCGGCGGTTTCGCACAACACAATAATAGATTACTTGGGAACGTTCAGTGATGAGCTGTTCCTGCGGACAGCAGGCAAGGCGTCCATTCCTTTCAAGCCAGAGAGGCGGAAGGAAAAGAAAGCGTATTTTCTCGATCCCCTGCTGGCAGGAATAGCTGAGAGGTGGGCGGGAATGCGCATGGAGCAGGCATGCCTTGTTGAGCAGGTTGTGATGAGCCACATCTCGCGCATCGCCGCGCCGTATTTCTACAATGACGGCAGAAAAGAAATAGACTGCATTGCCAGAATAGGCTCTAAGACAATTGGGATAGAAGTGAAGTGGAGCAACAACCTGTCCTCTACCGATGCTTACGCAGTGAGGAAGGCAGACGTGCCTTACCTTCTCAGCAAGGAGACGATTGAAATTGGGAAGAATGGGATAGAGCCACGAACGAAGGAGGAAGTAAACGCAAAAGTGCCGGTGCTTCCAGTTTCGCTCTTCCTTTCCATGCTTGACGCGCGCGAAATACTTCGCCGAAACGTTCTCGCGATGGAGTAAAGTGCCTAGGCTCGTTTGTTCGGAGGCCAGCGGAAAGCCGACGATTTTGCCGGGAGTTCTAAGAGCCTGCTTCAATGGGGCCACGGTCTTTCGACCATGGAAGCCCGCGTTTGCAACGAACCGAAGCCCGCTGCAACCACGGGGAAGCAATGCTAATAGTAAAACAAGTGGGATTTAAATTCTCTTCGGTTTACTGCCACAGTATCCTGTATTTTGTCATATAACCTAGCTATATGATTTGCAACGGGGGCTCTCCGCGGGCAAGCCCGCGGTATCTCGCCAGCCCGTTGCAAAACTTTTTGAATGCGCTTCCTCTACGCGCGAAGCGCGTAGTATCCGCGACCGCATTCAAAATGACAAACTATAACTAACCTTCAGTTATGAATGATGGTTTGAGGCACATTCGCGCGCACGCGCCTTTTTAGAAATAGTTATTTGCGCTTCTTCTCTGGTTGCTTGTCTGTGCTAACCGCCTCATTTTCGGTTTTTTTCGTGTACTGCTCTGGCAGATTAGCTTAGTTATATGGACACAAAGAGTTAAACCAATGTGTTTGTGTCCATACGAAAAAGAACGACGAGAGAAGAATCTACTTCTTCTCCTTTTTCCCAGGTTTTGCGCTAACCGCCTCATTCACGCCATGCATCAAACAATTTTTCTATCTCCTTAACGTCCAGCGTTAGGCACCCTAGCTCTTCTGCTCGCTTTAAGCAAGCATTGTCAAAACCGTGCTTGCCTACCAGTGCAAAGCGCCTTTTGCCTCCCTTGCGGATAAGCTCTGCCTTCTTCAAAAGCGCTTCCAGCACTTCAACGCCAACGGGCTTGTTTGTCCATTTTACTTCTCCAAGCAGAAGCTCATTTTTCCCGTCAATCGCCAAGTCTATTTCATTTCCGTTTCTGTCCCACCACGCGCCTATGTTTTCAAACTCAAGCTTGACTCCTTTGATTTCGCTGTGGTTGTAAAGCACAAACAATTCCCTGATGATATCTTCCGCGCACGCGCCGACATGCGCGGGCAGGTTTGCCTTAATGTCCTCAAGCGGGGGGCGCGTGTTTCCCAGCTCAAGGCTTGATGAATGAGGCATAACAAACAGATACCAGAATTTGAAGAAGTTGTCTTTCAGCTCATATCTGCCAAGATTTTTCTTTCCGAAGAGCGGCTGCCTGCGCTCAACAAGCGCTAGCAGCTCCTGCAAGTCGGTTAAGTAAGATGGAAGCGTGGTGCGCTTAATTCCGACTTTATCGCAGATTTCCTTCAGGCTCTGCTTTCCTTTGCCGATTGCGTGGAGAAGAGAGTTATAGCGCGCAGTAACCTTAAGCTCAAACTCAAGCAGGCTCTTGGGCTCTTCTCTCAGCGGCGCCTGTTTTGCAAGCACTTCTTCAGTGATTGCGTCTTCGAGGCTTGCATGTTTGAGGGCCAGCTCCATGTAATACGGAGTTCCGCCGAAAACTGAGTACAATTCAAACTTTTCCTCCTCGCTTTTATCTGTAAATGCTTCTCTGAAGTCGACATAACGGAAAGGCGCAAGTTGCATCTGCGCCGTCTTCCTGCCATAAAGCGCGCCCTGCGGGCTTATGGCGATTTTTTTCATCATTCCAATTGAAGAGCCGACCAAAATGAGCATCAGCGGAGAGTTTTTCAGGGCAGAATCCCATTGGTGCTGAAGCTCGGTGATAAAACCAGGGGCAATGGTTTTTAGGCGCTGAAATTCATCAATGATCACAACTGTCCTGCGCCCTTCGCATGATGACTTTAAGTATAAAAACAGGTCTCTCCACGCCTCAATAACTACCTTTTCTCCGCATTGCTCGAAGATGTCCCTTGCAATTGACTGCCTAAGCTCCTGCTCACTTTGGATATTAATGAAGAGGTAGAGCGTTTTTGCGCTTCCTTTGCACGACTCCAAGAATTGCTCGATGAGCCGAGTTTTGCCAAGACGTCTTCGGCCATAGAAGATGATCATCTCGCCTGTTTTTAAAGTATTGAGCTTCTTCGTGAAAAAGGCAAGCTCCTCTTTTCTATCATAAAATGCTTTCGTCATGAAATCACACTGTATTATTTACATAATACTATTTAAATATTACGCTACAGCTCAAAGCGTTGGTTAGGATTGCGGAGAGGCGTCCGCAGTAACTTTTACGCCGTGAAATCGCACGGTATTATTTGAATAATACATATTGTATTATTTGGAGAATACGAGCTTATTGGCGTCTATTTCGTGCTAAAATTTACTTCTTTTTCGCAGGCTTCGCGCTAGCTGCCTCATTCATCTCTTTTAAAAGAGTGTCGAGCTTGGCTCCGCTTATGCCGTGCGCGCCTGCTCCCTGCTCAACTGTTTCAAAGCTCGCGACGTGGCACCCTATGCAGTGCAAGCCGTATTTTAGCATAACCATTGCCGCCTGCGGGTATTTTTCAACTACTTCTCCGAGCGTCATTTCTTTTGTTATTAAGTTTGCCATTTTTGCACCTCTTTGTTAGTTCTTCTCCTCTTTTCTTCTTTCTCTTCTAATAGTAACGAAGAGAATGCAATTACTCGTTGCATGCTCCCTTCCATGGATTTGTTTTAGAGCGCTCCTCGATGGCGGCGCCGATTGCCATTATTCCTTCAATGCTAAGCCCGTTGATTTTTTAGTTTTGCTGCTAGGAATCTCAGATGCGGGCCAATTCGCTCGAACGACTCCTATGCCACATGGAAACGGATCTTTAAGAATTTCGGGTATTTCGTATTTCATATGCTCTTTCTGAGATGTTCCAATCGATACTGAAGGTTTAATAGGAGATTTGGAAGACTGACTAGGTTTTCCTTCTCTGAGCATGTATACTCCAATAGAGGCTAATACTGCAATAGAAAAAAGTAACTCTGCTCCAAGCTTCCAGTTTTTCCTTGCGTATCTCTGGAACGCTTCTCGTATGTAATGATTCTTAACAGTAGGCTTCTCTGCAATATTAGGCATTTCTCTCGTAATTGGGCCATTCATATGCTCACGAGATTAACTGGGTCGTTTTGGGTATTTAAGCGTTTCTAAAGAGAGTCTGTGTATCCCGTACAAGGTTTTGGCTGAAAATGTCGTTTTTAGTGGTTTTTAGAAAACGCGCGCATGTAGTTGTCTCCGTAGGCCGCGAGCACTCTGCGCGGGCGAGTGGTTTTTATAATTTCTGCGCAAATAACCTGCCATGGCGGTTTTGAAGGCAAACGAGAAGAGAAATGAAGAGCAAAAATCTGGAATAGACAGCAAAATAGTAGAAAACCAGCTGTGGGAGCTCGTTTCAAAGAAGCAGAATTTTGCGTCATCTGCTGAGAGGGTAGGAGAAAATAAGGCAAGCAGTGCAGAAGGCTTTTTAAAAAAGATGTTGTTTGAAGTAAGCGCTGCGCAAGAAGCAACGAATAAGGGGAACAAAAGCAAAACTACGGAAGAAGCTTTGGTAAGTATAGAGCCTGCTAGGATAAGCAAGGAGCAGTTCGATAAAGAGATCATTCCTGCTCTAGAGAGATATGCAGAACAGCCTAAAAAAGAGGGCTGGGCAAGCGAGTTTGATTGGACAAAGCCTATTGAAGAGTGGGGCTGGATGCAGCGATTTAAGGCATATTTTGAAATAATAAAAGCAGCAGACGTGGATTCATTCGGAAAACCCATACTCGGCGGGATGTTGGGTGTGCGATATGAGGTAAATGTTCCTCTGGATGATGTAATCGGCATGCTTATAAAACTACCAACCGACGAAGGATCGTATAAAGCGCATGAAGTGCTGGAAAGAAAGAGAGGAGACTGCGATGACCTCTCGTTTCTATTTATTGGTGGAGCAAAACGTTTAGGATTGGAAGAAACATGCTTGCTTACTGC
>JBDROI010000054.1:0-6366 GCA_043810245.1 Microcaldota archaeon | reverse complement strand
GCCGAAGTATCAATTACTACTATATCCACGCCTTCCTTTTACAGCCCTCTTTTTTTGACTGCATCAACTATTTTTTCAGAGAGGGGTTCGGAAGGCTTTAGCTCTCCTGAAAAAAATTCCACTCCATATTTCTTCCAGCAGTACGTCCACCCAACGATTTTCTCTTCCTTCTCAATCGCTCTAGCCGGGCATACGAGCGTACACGCTTTGCATCCATTGCAGATAGGAGCAAGAAGCACTGGTTTTTTTCCTTTAAGCTGATAAAGAGCATTGACTTCACATACCTTTACGCACTTTCCGCATTTTGTACACTTTTCATTGAACTTAGGAACGAACGAGCGAACTTCTCTTCTTTCTTTCCTCTCAGCACCAACCAGCATATGCGAGGCAGGTGAGTCGGCGTCGCAATCTAAATATTTTACTTTTCTTCCGCTTTTTGCAAAAGCCAGCGCCAAATTTAACGCAAGTACTGTTTTGCCCGTTCCTCCTTTTCCTCCTGTAACACCAACTATCAAGAAGATCCCCTTATAGGCTAGTGCTCACATTGATTTTCTAAGCTCGGAAGCTCTCCTCTCAAAAAGCTTTCTACAGCTTCCTTTATCTTTCCACTAGCTCCAGTAACCACCTTTACACCAAATTCTTCAAAAAGTTCAAGCGCATGCGGTCCGATTCCACCAGTTATCAGTACATCTGCATTGAGCGAAGAAATAAATTTGGGCACTGCTCCTGGAACATGGTTCTCATAGTAGGGATTTTTTACTGCCTCTAATTTCCTAACATTTTTTCCTTCTATTACTACTACAACAAATTCCGGGCACCTTCCAAAATGTTCTGAAACCCTTCCGTCAGCGCCTCCTCCTTGGCATGAAACTACTATTTTCATTTTCTTCCACCTCTCAATCCCCATTTTCTTCCACTTTGGCTTCTTCTATTCATTCCAAAGTGGGGGGCAACTGGAGTGCTTATTTCTGGAAGCTTTCCGCGGAGCAAGCTATTCACCGATTCTTCAACCAAACCTGCTGATGAAAAGACTCTTACCCTCGCCTGCATTAAAACGTCAAGCGCATTTGGTCCGCAGTTTCCAGTAATCACAGAGTTTGCTTCATTATCAATGAGGCTTTGAGCGGCTATGATGCCTGCTCCTCCGCCTGTTTGATTTCCAGGGTTAGGAACAACAACTGTTTTCACTATCTTCTGGGTTTTTTCATCTGCTTCCACTAAAGTAAATGTGGCACATCTGCCGAACATCGGGCACACCCTATCGCAAAGTCCCCCCACAGATGTTGATATGGCTATTTTCATATTTTCACTTCCTTTTTCCAAGCTCTGTTAAAGCTTTTTTTATCTCTTCTAGTTCTCCTGCCAAATCCTCCGCATATGCTCTCAATTCTTGCATCTCTTCCTCTTTTGTTGACGGAGGAACAGCTGTAGAGTATGTTGCCATTGAAGGATAATTGCGTGCTCTCCCTCTTCCTAGTCTATAACCCAACCCATAACTCCTCAAGCATCTCCATCCTCTTCCTCTGCCCCACAAAGGACCCGTTCCATCTCCCAGCGGCATCCAATCACCTCATTTTTTTCATTTTTCTCTTTTTGCCAATAAGTGCATAGTTCCCGCCATAAATTTTGATTGCTTTACCATTCACAAGCGCATCTGCAATCTTGTTTCTTGCAGAAACCAAGAGCCGATGAAGCGAAGGCTGAGAAATTTTCATCCTCCTTGCCACCTCAATCTGCTCCAGCTTTTCCAAATCCTTAAGGCGGACAGCTTCAAACTCCTCTACATTCAGCTCCACCTCTTCTAGCTCCATAAGAGGCACAGCACGTGGCTTGAAATAGTCTACTCCCGGTTCAGCGTTAACCATTCTGCATTTTTTTGGCCTAACCATATTATGAATATATATTCATAAACATTTTTAAACCTACGCTTATAAATAAACTTCACTGTCAAATCTACTTCAGATGCTTTATTCCATTCAGTTGCGTGATATATATGGAAAAAACAATCGTATTCAAACCAATAGGCGTCGTTCATACTCCCTTTGAAGAGGGGCAGAAAATTCCCATCCAGCCGCGATTTTCAGAAGCAGAAGGAATAGTTGAGATTTTTCCAGAATATGCAGAAGGCTTGAGTGATTTAGACGGTTTCTCCCACATCCTCCTCCTGTGGCATATCCATCGTTCTGTAGGATACAAACTGAAAGTAAAACCCTTTTTGGACACCAAACTAAGGGGTCTTTTTGCAACACGGGCTCCGTGGAGGCCAAACTCTATTGGACTCTCGCTTGTAAAACTGCTCAGCATAGAAAACAATAAGCTAAAGGTAAAAGGAGCAGATATGTTCAACGGAACTCCTCTTCTTGATATAAAACCTTACGTCCCGCATTTTGACGAACGAAGAGACGCACAAATACAAATAGGCTGGCTAAAAAACAAGCTCAGATAAATGCAGTATAAGCCTCAACAGCCAAATCCTCGCCTACTTTTCTAAAAGAAACGCGCGCCAGCTTCAGCGCCTCCCTCATGCTCTTTGCTCCTTCTCCTCCAACCGGCGAAGGCGCGCTTCTTCCGCCAATGATTTTCGGAGCAATGAAGAACAGAACTTTGTCAACAATCTTTTCCTTCAGCGCAGACGCAGAAACTTCGCCTCCTCCCTCAATGAGCACTGAAGTTACTCCAAGCTCGCCAAGCTTTTTCATAAGCGCGCGCATTCCAACTCTTTCCTTTCCAAGAACAAGCACGCGCACTCCTTTTCTTTCCAGCACTCTTTTCTTCTTTTCATCAAACTTTTCGCTCGTTGCAATAATTACATTTGAGTCAGCAAGCACATTCGCATCCAAAGGAATTCTCAATTTGCTATCCAAAATCACTCTAAGCGGATTTCTTCCCCCTTCAACTCTGCTCGTAAGCTTAGGGTTATCCTTCAAAACAGTATTAATTCCAACTAAAATTGCATCATACTCAGAGCGAAGCGCGTGCGAGTATTCGCGCGCTTCTTCTCCAGAAATCCATTTTGAATCCCCGCTCGCGCACGCAATCTTTCCATCCAAGCTCATCGCGCTTTTCAAAAGCACAAAAGGAAGCTTGCTCTCCATAAATTTAAAGAAAATTTCGTTCAACTCTTCGCACTCTTTCTTCATTACTCCGCCTTTTACTTCAACTCCCTCTTTCTTCAGCTCTTCTTCTCCCTGAACAAGCGGATTGACATCGCGCGCTCCATAAACCACGCGCTTAATTCCGGCTTCAATTATTGCTTTTGTGCAAGGCGGCGTTTTTCCATAATGCGAGCATGGCTCAAGAGTAACATAAAGAACTGCTCCTCGCGCCTTTTCTCCAGCTTCTCTAAGCGCGTTCACTTCAGCATGCGCTTCACCTGCGCGCGCATGAAAACCTCTTCCAATTATTTTTCCGTTCTTGACAATTACCGCTCCGCAGTACGGATTCGGAGAAGGAGTTCCATTCTTCGCAAGCTCAAGCGCGAGCTTCATATATTTACTCATTGCTTGCCCCTCTTCTCTTCCTCAAGCATATGCCCCATCCTCTTTTTCTTCGTTGACAAATAGCGCTTATTATACGCAGTGGGCTTCGTGGTAATCGGCATCCTTCCCGCAATCTCAATTCCGTAGAGCGCGAGCTCCTCCAACTTGTGCGGATTGTTCGTAAGCAGAACTACTGACTTCACTCCAAGAATTTTTAGAATTTCAGCAGCTGTTCTATAGCCGCGCATGTCTTCCTTAAATCCAAGTGCAATATTTGCATCAACTGTGTCATAGCCGTTCTCCTGAAGCGTATACGCGCGTATCTTATTCAGCAGGCCAATTCCTCTGCCTTCTTGCCTCAAATAGACGAGCGCTCCGCATTCGCTTTTTCCAATATGTTCAAGCGCTTTTTCCAACTGCCCTCTGCAGTCGCATCTCAAGGAGCCGAACACGTCGCCAGTTAAGCACTCCGAGTGAACTCTCACAGGAACTGCCAGTTTTCCCTTTAACTCTCCTTTAACTACTGCGAGATGCCCGCTGCCTGCCTCATCAGCAAACGCATACACTTTAAACTTCCCAAACTTAGTTGGGAGAGAGGCTTCCGCTATAAGTTTAGTCGTCAACTTAGCCATACCTTGCCTCACTGAATTACAAACGGCTTCGCACTGCTCGAGCTTCCGCTTTCAGCTTTTCTCATTCTCTTAATGAGCTTCACCGCAGCTTCAACAGAGCGCTTTGCGTACTCGTCAATTCTCTCTTGTCCTTGCATTCTCGTCATTCCCGGGCCAGAAATTCCAAGAGCAACCGGCTTCTTGAACTGGAGCGAAAGGTCCATCATCTTGCGCGCTGCATGCTGAGCCACAATCGCGTCGTGCTCAGTGTCCCCTTCAAGAACAGCTCCAAGAACCGCAACTCCGTCAACGTCGCTCTTTTCCAGCAAATTCTGGATCGCGATAGGCGAGTCAAAAGCTCCCGGTACCTTGAAAACAGTAGTTACTTCTGCCTCAAGAAAGTTCGCGTGAGCAAGCGCTCTTCCAAGCATAAGCTCAGTTATATCTGCATTAAACTCACACACTACAATTCCCAATTTTATTTTTCCACCTTCCATAACTACACCTCCTTATTTCTTTTTTATTAACATCAACGAATAGAACCAACGTTCTCTTTTCCCTGCCTAATTCCCCTGCCTGCATTTCGAGTAAGCTCCTCTGGTTTGGCAACCAGAAGCACAACATTGCGCGCGTGCTTTCTCGCGCGGTTTTCGCAGATGCTCATAAGCTCCTTCTCGTCCTTTCCCTCGTCTTCATGAACAAAAACCTCAACAATATGCTTGTTCGTCATCAACTGCGCGCTAATTATTCCAGTAGACGCCTCGTGCGCGCACTGCTTGTCAATTGCTTCTTTGCCCGGCATTCCAAGAGCAATGCATGCATCGCACTCGCGCTCTTCGAGAAGTTTCTTGCACGCAACAGGCAAATCTTTCACGCCCGGAACCGTAACTCGAACCACGCTCACGTAAGGAAAATTGCTCTTCATTTCAGCAATTGCAAACTTCGCCATGTCAACGCGCGCGAAAGTAGTGTCTGCAACTCCAATTTTCACCATAATACGTCTCCCATTCTTCTTCGCATCTTACTTATAAAAAGGTATCTACTTAAAAAGGAGTAATACGAGTAGAAAAGCAAGCTTAATAGGCCTTAGCAAACAATAATTTTCTGTTCAACATGCCTCCGAGCAAGGAAATCAACGACGCGTTCAAGAAAACATTTGCGCTCATCTTCGGCGAGTGCAACCTCGAGCTTGAAGAGCTTAAGGACTACCTTCTTCTTTATTTGAAGCCTGCGGTTCGCCACAACTCTTCCATTTCAGGAAAAGACGTGCTCATTGCGCCCAACAACTACCCTGAAAACGCGCGCTTCATTTCCCAAGACGAAATAGACTTCAGCAAAAATTTCGCCCTGAACATAAACGAAATAAAAGACATCGACTCAATTACTTCTGCAATTGCGGACAGAGCATACTTCACCGGCAACAAGGTTTTTGGAAACTCCAAATTCACGAGCGAGGTTGACGACTGCATAGATTCCTTTCACGTCTACAACTCACGAAGAATTCAGGCTTCAAAGTACATTGCGCATTCAACCTGGATTCGCGAGAACAGCGAGTACTGTTTCGGCTCCGCCTATCTTATTCGGGGAAGCTACATAATCCGCGTCCATGGTGCGTATATGCTTGCACGCTCCTTTGAAGCAAACGTGTGCACTCAAGGTTCCGATTTGTTCTTCTGCTACGACTGCACGGGATGCTCGCACGTCATGTTCTCCTCCAGCCAACGCTCCAAAAACTACATGATCGGCAACCTCCAGCTTCCAAAAGAAAAATACTTCGAGCTTAGGAAAAAACTCATTGATGAGAGCAGAGAATATATAGAAAAAAACAAGTGCTTCTATTCGATGTATACTCTCCCTCTGCCTGTGAAAAAACCCCTAGTTAAAGTCTCTAAACTGCAGGAGCAGAAAACCGATTTTGCGAAAATCGATGAAGCCTTCAAGGCAACTTCGCGCGTAATTTTCGGGCGTGAAATAGGCTCGCTTAAAAATATGGATACGTTCCTTGGAGAACCAGTGAGAAATTTAAAGAAAGTAAAAACTGCCTTTGGAAGCGAAATTTACACAGCAAACATTTTCTACTGGTCTCCAATCCCAAGCTCGCGCGTAGCAAGCATGGAAGAAGCAGACGAGCTTGGGAAACAGCACATAAGTCTGGAAAAAGACGAAGAGATTACCCTAAATTCTCTTCTAAAGAAAGTTTCTCCTCTTTTCTTCTTCAAAATGAAGTTCTTAGAAGGCGCATGTTCCAACAACATCGAAAACCCCCTCACCTATAC
>JBDROI010000053.1:0-4635 GCA_043810245.1 Microcaldota archaeon | reverse complement strand
AGACAACAACAACTGGTTTGATGCCCAAGCGGGCAACTCAATAATCTCGCACGAGCGCGTGCTCGGAACTGCGAGCGTGCGCATTCCCTACGCGGGCTATTTCAAGCTCTTCCTTTCGGGGATGTTCAGCACTCCGCTTGGGTGTGACACTGTGCTTGGGCATTAAATAAACTATACTTATAAATAGTTAACCAGACGAAAGGGTAATAGTAACAAAGGGGAGGTAATCATTATGGTTGAAATAGAAATAGAAGACGCGCGCTTCTGGAAGTCATGTGTGGATGCAATAGTTAATCTAATTGAAGAAGGAACTTTTGAAATCAACAGCGATGGCATAAATCTTCGCGCAATGGACCCTTCCCAAATAGCAATGGTGATCTTTTCAGTTCCAAAAAGCGCCTTCGTGAAATACGAGGTAAGCTCTCCTGCGAAGGTGAGCGTGAACCTAAACAATCTCGCAAAAATTCTTTCGCGCGTGCGCAACAAAGAAAAGCTCGTGATGTCTCTTGAAGAAAACAAGCTCGCGCTTCAGTTTACTTCCCCAAAGGGAAAGAGAAGCTTCAACATTCCGCTCATTGACATGCCCCCCGGGCACCAGAAGGAGCCCAAGATTGAGCATGATGCAAGCGTAGTCATCGAAGGCGGAGCTTTCAAGGAAATTCTGCGCGACGCAGCGCTCATTTCTTCCCACCTGACGCTTAAGGCAAGCTCAGACGGCTTTGAGGTCGACGCGCACGGCGATTCTGCTGATTTGAAAGTAGAAAGCGAGAAAACTGGAGAAGGAGTGAAGGAAATTAAAGCAACAAAGGAAGCAAAAGCAACCTTCCCACTACAATACTTGGAGGACATTTCCAAATCCTGCTCGGATTCCGATACGCTCACTGCTTCAATCAAAACCAACGCACCAATCAAAATCACGTACAAGGTTGGGGAAGCAAGCTTAACCTACTACCTAGCTCCGAGAATTGACAGCGACTAAGTTGAGGTGTTTTCATGGGCATTGAAACGTTGCTGCCGCGCGCAGCATTTCTCTTTCTTTTCCTATTTTTACTTGGCTGTGCGCAGCAGACGCGCAGTTCTTCCAAGCGTGCGCTTCTCGTAATTGCTCCTTCCGACTTCCGAGACGAGGAGCTTTTCGACACTCAAAATGCGCTCGAAGCGCGCGGAGTTGAAACTATAATTGCAAGCACCTCTTTAAACGAATCGCGCGGAACTCTAGGCGGAATTGCAAAGCCGACTCTTCTCATTGCCAACGCAAACGCAAGCGACTTCGACGCAGTAGTCTTCATCGGCGGAAGCGGAGTTGAAAAATACGCGCTCTACGAAAACGAAGATGTTCTAAAGCTCGCGCGCGAGGCAAGCTCGCAAAACAAAGTCGTTGGAGCAATCTGCATAGCCCCGCGAATTCTTGCAAGCGCAATTAGAACTGAAGGTTCTAATGCGCATCAGAACCCCAAAGGTTCTGATTGCGCGGGAGTAGTAAAAGGAAAGCGTGCAACTTCATTTCCCGATTCAACAACCATTTCCATGCTCAAGAGTGCAGGCGCAAACTATACTGCAAAAAGCGTCGAAATAGATGGAAAGCTAATTACTGCCAACGGTCCAGCTCCTGCGCGCGAGTTCGGCGAAGCAATTGCAGACGCGCTAGACTAACTCCAGAAAAGAATATAAACCGCAGGCTTGAAAGTTGAACGGGTGGTTTTCATGAAGTTTAGGTATCTTGGGGGTTTGGCGGCGCTCCTCTTCTTCGGAGTTCTGCTTTTTGGATGCACTGGCAGTTTTTCGGGAAAAGACTGCGGAACAGACATGAAATGCTTCAACGACGCGGCTGAAAAATGCGAAGCAGCAGAAGTAACGAGCAAAGCCAGCGGAGCAGAAGGATTAATGCGCGTATGGCCCGATGGAGACAACTGCAAGCTCTACTACCAGGTTACTAAAGTCCCAGAAGGCTCAAGTGAAGAAATAGCGAAAATGGAAGGGCTGGACATGACATGCACTGTGCCGAAAGATGAAATGGATAGCACAAGCATAAGTTCAGCAACTTCGAGCGGAGAAGAGATTTGCGAAGGTTCGCTCTACGACTACATGAAAGAAATGATGAGTAGCTACTACAGCTAAACCCTTCTTTTCTTTTTTTATTTTTTCTTCCTTTTCTTTCTTTTACTCAACCTCAAAACTAGCGTTAGTCACCGTTGTCTTTCCATCCTTTTTATCAATCACTTTTATCTGCACACTATACTTTCCAGGAAGCGTGTTTTCAGGAAGCCAAATGAATGTAGTCAGCGCGACCTTTGAATCATACCACTTGAATTTCCCTCGCTCTCCTAGAAGCCCGCTGCTCTCAGTAGCCTTGCCTTCTGGGTCAACAACTATCATTTCTGCATCCAAAGAAACTTCTCCACCTTCCACATTCACTCCTTCAAGCCCAAGATGCACAAAAACCGTTTCTCCTGGGCGATAAACGCCTTTGAAGTTCAAATCCGTGTAGTTTGCAGAAATTACAAGCGAACTCACGTTTAATTCAGTTGAACTCTGTCCGCCTGCGCTCTGCGAGTTCATGCACCCCATAGCAAGAAGAAGAAAGGCAAGCGTCAATGCCGAGAAAAGCAAATGTTTTTTCATACCCTATACTTAGAACAAAGTGCTATAAATCCCTTGCGTTAGCTTCTTCGAGATGAATGCCAACGTATTTATACTCAAACACGTCCAATACTTACTATGTCTAAGTTCTTCATCCCAGAAAAGCGAGTTGTAATGCCCATTGTGAAGCAAGGCAAAAGGGAAGTGAATGCAGGAGCTTTCTTCCAGAAAATGGGGCGCTACGAGAAGGACAAGAAATTCTTTCTATTTGATTTTGACGGCGTATTAAGCCCTACTGGAGGAGTTATACGCCCAGAGATAGGAAACGAGCTGAAGAAATTCAAGAGCAACAACGACTTATGCATAGGCATCGTTTCCTCGCGTGATATGAAGCAGCTGAAGGGCTTTGCAAGCATATTAGGGATGGAAAACCTGCTTCTCTGTGCAGAAGACGGGATTCATATTTCAATGCCCCTCAAGAATGCAGAAATCATATTCACAAGTCCAAACATTAGCAAACAGCTTTTAGTGATGCGCAAACAGCTCCTAAGCATTTTCAAAAAGGAAATCAGTTTCTTCAACGCGCAATACAGCATACAAGCTTATCCAAAAGTGAACTTCCACCCCAGCGAAATCCACTACGAAATGACCAAAATCATCGAGAAGAACGGGCTTAAGGAGCTCACTGCTGCATTCATGAACGGCCATGCAGAAGTTGTGCCCAACGGAGTAAACAAGAGCACGATTGCGCGTGTTCTCGAGCGCATGGGTGCAGATTTAAACAACATAGCGCACGTTGGCGACGACGTAAACGATCTGCCTTTATTCGAAATTGTGCGCGGCATTACTTTCGACAACTGCGAAAAAATTGTGCAAGACGCCGCAAAAGTAGTAGTGCAAAACGTTCACAGCGTGTTCACAATCCTCAACTTCTTCGCCTCTTAGCGTTCAGCTACTCCTTCTGCACAAGAGTGCGCACTAAATTCACTAAAAGCGGCATTATATAGAACGGAAGAGCTACGCCAACAATTACTCCCGTAAACGCGCGGAGCAAGTTGGTACTCTCTCTCATTCCTATCAACTGCGTAGTCCCGTCTATTCCCATCGGAATCAAAACAAGAGCGAACAGCGCAAGCGAAGGAACGTTTTCGTCTTCTAGTTTTCGCGCAAACGGATAAATCAGAAGGCCAAGAAGCATGCCCAAATATATCGCAACGTCGCGAGAGCAAACTGCAACTTCATAGCCTCGCGCTCCATTGCGCTCAACTTCATAAGCGGAAACTACGCGCGTAGAACCCCACGGCGCTTGCTCGCCTCCCAAAACATCTCCCTGAGGCGTACAATCGCCAAAGGAAACCTCTCCGCTCAAACTCTTGAAGAAGCAGAATGAGCGCGTGGGCATCTGGTGGCACGTGGGCTTATAGCCCGCGTAAAGAGCAGAAGAAAGCGTTTTCTCTCCGCTAAGCGCAAGAACAGGAGGAAGAAGAAAGCCCAAGCAGAAAATTCCTAAAACTAAGAGTAGAGCAGCATAAGTAATCTTCGCATAATTCTTTTTCACAAACGCGCGCAGTTCCATGGCTAAAAACTAGTCGGCTCAGCTTTATCTAATTAACGCGCGTTGATATGCTTCCAATTATAGTATGCGGAGCTCCGTTCGTTGTGCACAGCGCCAAATTAGCAACATCGCAGTTTCTGTAAACAATCGTTACCTTCATCTTCTCCAAGTCACCTGCGCGCGGGCCTTGAACTGGAGGCGTAATCCTAATATTCATGGTTTCAGCGCTTCCGTCATTTATGAAAAGTCCACCGACAGGCAAACCCGAGCTAATTCCTGCTCCGTATTGGTACGCTCCTGCTGAATTGCTCCACTGCACGCTGAAGACGTCACTATATCCGCTTCCCATCGCTTCAGATGTAATATTCACGCTTTCAATAAACATCTCAAAGCCCATTTCATTCTGAACAACGAGCTCAAAATCATAGCTGTTAGCTCCAGCGTCCTTCAAGAACGCGCTCTTGCATGCGAAGCTCGGCTGAAAATAGCATTCTTCAGGA
>JBDROI010000052.1:0-5403 GCA_043810245.1 Microcaldota archaeon | reverse complement strand
TCAATATCAGGAAACCCTACATTAATATTCCCAGGAAGCCTTTTTTCTAAACTTCCATGAAGTCTAGCGCCCTTAATTTTGAGCGCCCCTTTTATGAGCTCATCGCGCAGATTTGCAATTCTTTTCATTTCTTTTGGAAGCTCCTTCTGCGCAATCTCGGCAGCTTTTGCAAACCCCACAATGCCCGCAACGTTTTCGGTTCCGGCGCGCATTCCCTTCTCGTGGTTTCCGCCGTATATAAGCGGCTCCAGCTTTACTCCTTTGCGAACATAAAGCGCTCCAACTCCCTTAGGTCCGTGAAGCTTGTGGCTCGAAAAACTCATCAAATCTACGTTCATTTTCTTTACGTCAATTGGAATTTTCCCAAGCGTTTGAACCGCGTCGCTGTGAAAAACAATTCCGCGTTCGCGCGCAAACTTCCCTATTTCTTCAATGGGCTGAATCGTGCCGATTTCATTGTTCGCGTGCATCACGGAAATAAGAATAGTGTCAGCGCGCACTGTCTTTTTCACATCTTCAACGTTCACCAATCCATCGCGCGAAACCCCAACGTAAGTTACTTCAAATCCTTCTTTTTCCAAATGCGCGCATGCATTCAAAACAGCAGGGTGCTCAATCGCACTCGTAATAATATGCTTTCCTTTCTTCCTATTTACTCGAGCAGCTCCAACAAGCGCCAAATTGTCTGCTTCAGAGCCTCCAGAAGTGAAAATAATTTCGCTCTTTTCCGCGCCAATTACGCTTGCAACGACTCCGCGCGCATTCTCAAGCGCTTCGTTTGCTTCGCGTCCAAAAGAGTGCAGGCTGGAAGCATTGCCAAAGCGCGCGCCGAAGTAGGGTTTCATTGCTTCAAGAACTTCGTTTGAAACCGCGCTTGTCGCGGCGTGGTCCATATAGATTTTCTTCATACCATCATCTCGTAACGTATAATTTGGAGCGCTGCTTCGCTCCAAAATCTATAAAAACGCGGGCTCCTCCGACGTTTTCATATGAAGTATTATTCATATAACTAGTATATATACCTTTCTCTTTCAAGCGCAAAAACACCTTAAATAATAGGCACGCCCGAGATGATTGAAAAACCAAACATTGCCACTAAAAAGCTCAGCCACATGCTGAAGCTCCAGCTCAAAACTTTGCTTCCGTCAAGCGGAGGAATAGGGAGCATGTTGAAAAAGCCAAGAAACAGATTCACGCTCGCCCCAAATCCAAGTATATTTCCAAGCGTTCCTCCAAACGAAATTGCTCCGGCATAGAAAAGAAAAGCAAGCGCCAGGTTGGTCATAGGGCCCGCGAGCGATATAATCCCATTTTCTCTTCTTGTCAAGTAAGGAGAAAATACGTAAACTGCTCCAGGAGCCGCAAACACCATTCCAAATATTGAAATCAGAAGCATAAAACCCAAACCGAAAGGCCACGCGCGGTAGGTTGCCTGCGCCCCATACCTAATTGCAACATACTTGTGCGCGAGTTCATGGAGTATAAACCCTATGCCTACTGTTAAAAGAAAAATTACGAAAAATGAAGCAAAAATCCAAAAATCGTAGGGAAGCTGCTGGGTCTGCGCTATTGTAAGAGCAAGCGCAATTGCAAGAACTGAAACTGCAATATGCGTAGGTTCCACTAAATTCATATCATCAACTTCTGCGCGAGTCTGCTTTCTCACTCTCCTTCTTCTTACCTGTACATTGAGTCTGCAGCTCCCTTCTTGAACTTCTCAATGCGTTCGATATGCTGTTTTGTTATCGTTGGTTTTATGCTTTTCAAGGCCTCCTCAAAATGCTTTGCGTCAACGTTCTTGGGTTGCTTGTGCTCGCGTATCGCATTCATTCCGGCTTCTCTGCAGACTCCCTCAATATCCGCTCCCGTGTACCCCTCAGTCTTGGTTGCCAGCTCCTCTAAATTAACATCGCTTGCGAGCGGCATCTTCTTTGTGTGCACTTTGAAAATTGCCAATCTCGCCTTCTCTTCAGGTGCAGGAATCTCAAGCACCTTGTCAAATCTTCCCGGGCGCAAAACCGCTGGGTCAAGCATATCCGGGCGATTCGTTGCAGCAAGCACAACAATATTCTTCAAATTCTGCAAGCCGTCCATTTCAGTAAGAAGCGAGTTTACCACGCGCTCGCCTACTCGCGAGCCGTCGTCTCCGCCTCCGCTCCTTCTCATTGCCATTGCGTCTATTTCATCTATGAACAATATGCACGGGGCAGCCATGCGCGCCTTCCTGAACAGCTCGCGCACCATCTTCTCGCTCTCGCCAACCCACTTTGAGAACACTTCGCTTCCCTTTATGGAAATGAAGTTTGCCTCGCATTCCGTAGCAACTGCTTTCGCGAGCATTGTTTTTCCCGTGCCGGGTAAACCTACCATCAAAATTCCTTTCACGGGTCTTATGCCTACTTTTGCAAAAATCTCGGGGTTCTTAAGCGGAAGCTCGACTGCTTCAGTAACCTCGCGCTTCACGTTCTCCAAACCGCCTATATCTGCCCACTTAATATTTGGAACTTCAACGAACACTTCACGTAATGCAGACGGGTGAATCTCGCGCAAGGCAGTAAAGAAGTCCTCGCGTTTTACTATTAGCTCCTCAAGAATTTCTGGAGGAATATCCTGCTCCAAGTCTATCTTTGGCAGGAGCCTTCTAAGCGCCTTCATCGCAGCTTCCTTTGTGAGCGAAGAAATGTCCGCTCCCGTGTATCCGTGAGTTATATTTGCAAGCTCATCCAAATCAACGTCTTTCTCAATTGGCATTGAGCGTGTGTGAATCTGCAGAATCTCTTTTCTCGAGTTTCTGTCAGGGACTCCAATCTCAATCTCGCGGTCAAATCTTCCAGGCCTGCGGAGAGCTTGGTCTAACGCGTTAATTCTGTTCGTAGCTCCTATTACAATTACCTGCCCGCGCGTCTTCAATCCATCCATTAGCGTAAGCAGCTGCGAAACCATTCTGCGCTCCACTTCCCCGGTTACTTCTTCGCGCTTCGGAGCTATCGCATCAATTTCATCCATGAAAATTATCGTCGGAGCGTTGTCTTCTGCTTCCTTGAAAAGCTGTCTCAACCTCTCTTCGCTTTCTCCAACAAATTTGCTCACCAATTCAGGCCCTCCAACTGGAATAAAGTTTGCTTCGCTCTCGCTCGCAACAGCGCGCGCAAGAAGTGTTTTTCCGCATCCAGGCGGACCATGAATAAGAACTCCTTTTGGAGGCTCAATTCCCAAGCGTTCAAAGAGCTCGGGGTGCCTCATTGGAAGCTCAACCATTTCACGTATTTTCTGAACTTCGTCTTTCAGCCCTCCGACATCTTCATAGGAAATGCTCTGGATTTTTCCCATCTCCTTTATCGGCTCGCTCTTGAGTATAAGCTCGGTTTTTTCAGTAACAATTGCAATTCCTTGAGGCTGAACAATTGCAGCCATAAGCGGGAATGAAGTTCCGAAAACTCCTACAAATATAGTATCGCCGCGCGTAAGCGCTCTTCCAACCAATCTCTTCTTCACAAACTGGTCGAAACCAGGGGAATACTTCATCTGCTGCTGAGGCGACAAAACTACCTTCTTCGCCTCCTTCAGCGCGGCTTTCTTCACGAGAATGCGGTCGCCAATCGCAACACCTGCATTCTGCCTCAGGTATCCATCCATCCGTATTATGTCCATTCCTTCGTCTTGGGGGTGTGCCTGCCAGACGATGGCTGCGGTGTTTCTCTTTCCCTTAAGCTCTACAATATCTCCCGTCGTAACATCCATTTTCTTGCGAGACTTGGAGTCCATCCTAACAATGCCGCGCCCTACGTCGTTCTGAAGAGCTTCTGCAACCTTAAGTTCAACTTCATCTTGGGTAACCATAACAACACCCCGAAAACACGTCGTAGTATCCTCGTAGATATAATTTAGCAGGTAATCCTTTTAATTGTATTAGAATTTTTGCGAAATTCTAAAGCGGACAACGTCGTCTGCGACGTTGTCGTCCCTAGCTCATACGACGCAAATACCTTAAAATTAGCCCTCACGCAACTTTCCAGCTTTCGAGAAGCTCTTTCGCGCGTGCGCGCACAACACGATCTGCATTCTTTTCAGCAACCTGCTTGAGCGTCGGCACCGCAGAATTAAGCGGCGCACCCATTCCCCTTTCCTTCAAATAATCTATTGCCGCAAGCTTCACTTCAGAACTGCTCTTATTGCTTTGAAGAAGAAGAATCCTAATTTCAATAGCCGCCTTCATTTTTTGAACAAGGTCGCTAAAGCTGGAATGGACTTCTTTGCGTTTTTCCATTCCTGCTTCTTTTCCAAGCGTGAGTTTTTGTGCAATTGCCATGTTTTTCCTCGTTTTCCGTAATTAATGGATTTTTCTACAATAAATAGTTTGCGGGATGCTCTTTTACGGGTTTTACTCCATGAATGCTCATTGCTTCGGCAACCATTATGTCCGCCATCGCAGTCGCTGGAAAAACATCTCCTGCATTTTCAATAGGTCCAAACAAAACAAAATCCGCGCCCAGCGTTATCGGCACCAAGTTGGAAGCAATATCAGCAACGTGCGCTTCCCTTCTTTTCTTCAGCCACTTCCACGCAGACGGAACATTGTGAATTCCGCACCCAACCGGCAAGCCGTATTTTGCTTTTAGAGCAGGAAGCGCGTGAAGATGCGAGCTCTTCTGCCCAAACGGAAGCGCAGCTGGGTCAATAAGAAGATTTTTCATTCCAACTCTTTCCGCAATCGCGAGCAAGCCTTCCTTAACAATTCCCGCGCCATCTTCGAGCAGTTTGATTTTTCCCTCAACTCCTGCTCCAGTTGGATTGAACGCAAGAACAATTGCAGAGTAGCAGTTTGCATCAGCCAAAATTTCTAATTCCTTTTCAGTAATCGAAAGATTCACTGAGTTGTAAATCACGCGCTCAGCAATTCCAATTTCACTGCAGTATTCAGCAACTTTTGCGCGCGCAACTCCGTCAGCCGAGTCTATAACGAGCGGCATTTTTGTCTGCTCTGCGCAGAAGTCAACATAGCGCTCACCTGCTTCCTGCGTCTCAAAGAAAATTTGCAGAAGCCCAGGAACGTGCGTTTGCGCGCTCGCTTCCTCCATGCTTTTGATGAGCTTCGCAGCCTCCGCTTTTTCAAAAACTCCGCTTCTTGCATCACGCACAATTTCGTGCTTTCCGTAGAAAATGGTGCCAGCGAGCGCAGTAGCATTTTCTCCAGGCTGCCCGCCTATCTTCACTCCGCTTACATCGCAAACCTTCTGCCGGTTCTTAAACCTGAACATCCTTTTCACCTGCTTTTGACTCTTCGGAAACGTAAACTACACTGCGCTCATAATCATAAAGAACGTCACCATATATCAGCACGCTGTTCTCCGGTATTCCTTTTGCTTCCCCCATTTCTTCTTCAACCTCAAGGAAAACAAACGG
>JBDROI010000051.1:0-3507 GCA_043810245.1 Microcaldota archaeon | reverse complement strand
CGCATCCATTAACTGCGAAGCGCTTGGACGCATTCTATAATATAAAGCGCGAACTGAACCAGTAACCTGCAAATCAGCGGTGCTCAAAATATCTTCTGAACATTCTTACTAGTTTTGTGGGCCCGTGCACAAATGGGAGAGCAGATTTTCCGCTTGCTGTTGTCTGTGCTTTTTTTATTGCCTCTTTCAGCTCTTCTTCAGTGCTTCCTCCAGCTTCAGTAATCCCATTTCCTAGTTCAAAGAGAAAGTGCGCGTCGCTTCCCGCAAGTTTTGCCTTATTCTGCCCCACTGCGTAGGCAAGCGCCTTCCTATTATCCTGCCCAAAAAGAACGCGTGCATTGAATACTTCAACTGCGCTTATGACTTTTGCAGCTTCCTCAAAATCTCCATGAAACCTGCTTTTTCTCAGCCTGTCAAACGGATGCGGAAGCGCAAGCAATCCATTGCACTCGCGTACGCGTTCAACAACTTCAACAAACTTTCTTTCCTTTATTTCCTCGTTGATGAAAAGCGCGAGAACTTCTCCAAGCTCTGTTTCTATTTCGCACCCCTTAACGACCATAAAATCAAGGTCAATTGTTTTTGCAATTCTGTAAGTTTTTTCAGCTCCCTCAAACGTATTATGGTCGGTTACTGCAATTCCGCTTAAACCCAATTTCAATGCGCGCCTCACTGCGTCTTCCGGCTTAATGAGCGAGTCCGGCGAGTAATGCGTGTGCATGTGCATATCCAGCTTCATAACTAGCTTTGGAGGCGAGTTGTTATTTATAGGTTGCCCGCGAAAGAAAGAGCATGGCAAAGAAGAGTTTTCAATGGGTTTTAGGCGCTCTTGTTCTTGGTATTGTCATCGGCATTGCGCTTTCCTCCATCTATCTCCAACCGACTTCTCAAACCTCCTGCGCGAGCTCCGTAACTCCTATTCTTTCTCCCGGCTCAGAAGACGAAATGATTTCCTTCCTGCGCTCAGCAGAGCATTCCATAGACGTCGAGGTTTACGTTTTCACCTACCCCAAGTTCATAGACGAGCTCGAGGCAGCCCAAGACAGGGGGGTAAGCGTGCGCGTAATCATCGAGCCACGCGTAAATTCCGACTCAAATGACAAGACAATGAGCGAATTAAAGCTTCGTGGAATCAGCGCGCGCTGGGCTTCCCAAACTTTTCAATTAACCCACAGCAAACTAATTCTTGTTGATGGAAAGCGCGTCTGGGTTGGCTCTCCGAACTGGAGCTACAGCGCGTTCAACAAGAACCGCGAGGCGGCAGTAGTCATAGAAGACGAAAAGCTCGCGCAGGAGTTTATGCTTGCGTTCGAGAGCGACTGGAAAATAGGAGCAAATAATTAAAAGGAGCGGCGCGATAACTACGCGGGATAAAATGAGAAAACTGCCAATTGCTTTATTTCTAATTTGCGCATCCGCCCTCGCATTCGCAGAGTCTTCTCCTTCAGTAATTCAAACAATAGACGCCTACTGCGTTCAGGCGCGCACTGGCGGCTTGCTGATTTCTTTCGCGGGCTTGGGAGTTTCTGCGCTCCTAAGCATATCTTGCGCGTCCCTTTTCTCGCTCGGCACGCTCTTCGGCGAATCTAAACCTGGAGAGAAGCCCAAGGGGCTCATGAGCATGCTCACTTCGCTCGGAAAGCTTGGGATGCTTCTCGGCGCGCTCGTCTTCATAATTTCCGCGCTCCTTCTAATTTTCGGAATCTTCGGGCATGATTTGCTGAGCGCCGCGAGCGAGCAAATTTCCAAAAATTCGGCTGAAGCTCTGAGATGCTGAGTTAATAAAAAAAGACGAGCGCAATTAATTCCAAGAGGAATTAATGCGCATTTTACTACGTAAAATAGCGCCTTGGGGAGGACTTGAACCTCCGACCTACTGATTTCCGCGCAATCAGAACTTTGCGAGTTCTGATGCGCATTTGCGCTTCAGCGCAAATTGCGCGTTGATAACAGTTTCGACTGCAAGTTAATAACCTGCATCAGTCGCTCTACCAACTGAGCTACCAAGGCATAGCCGTAAAAGCTACAATAATTACACATGCCAAGAATTTAAACCTTATTGCTTCCCATCGCTTCTCGGCAGTTGTTTTTACTGCTTCTCGCGCTCTGCTTTTCTGAGGTAATAATAGACAGTTCTCAGCGGAATCCCCAGCTTCTGTGAAATCTCCCTCGCGTTCTTTTCTCTTCCCACCATCGCAGAGATTGCGCCAATCTTGCGTTCTCCGAGCACCCTAGGTCTGCCTCGCTTCTCGCGCACCAGTTTTACCTTCACGCCAACCTTCTCAAGCGCTTCCCTTGCCTTTCTAGGAACCGTGTTGAATATTGCGCGCGTGCAAACAAGCTCGTCCATTTTCGTGTGCGTTAAAAGCGCAATGAGAACAGGCGTACTTAACTTTACTTTTGCGCTTATCTTAGTTTCAGAAGAAGCGGATTTCTCGCGTATCTTGGAAAAGAGTTCACTCCTTTTCGTTTCCTTTAGCACCAGCATCTTTAATCAGCCCTACAAACTTCTGCGCGCGCTTCCCGGCTTTCTTAATTCCCAGTTTTTCAAGCTTGCCTTCGCGCGCATCAACGTGCGGAGCGAGAATCTCGGCTCCGCGCTTCAGCTCCTCTTCCGAACACTCAAAATTCTCTGTGCACCACTCTGCAGTCTTATCTGAAGCCAAGTAGAAAAGTGCAATTCCTGCTAGTTTGCCTGGCACGTTATGTCCCAGTTTTTCAATCTCAAACTTTTTGCTCACAATAGCCGATGCATTTTCTATTTTAAAATGCGAATCAGAAAGAATGTTCAAAAGCGCAAGCTGCTTTTCGCTTACGTCTCCTTCAATTCCAAAAAACGCATTGCTCGTTTCGCGCTCTCTTTTCGGAAGCAGAAGGAAGAATTTCAGCAGATCAAAAGCAAGCATGGTCTCCGCTTTCTTCACGCACGCCTCGCGCATAATCCTCTTTTTCAGCATAAGCGATTCAACAACCGATTTGTCAAGTGCAAGCTCCCCTTTCTCCTCTTTCATAATTCCTTTTTTCAGAAGTTTCTCTTTCACTCCGTCGTATTCCTCTCCTTCAACCAAGTCCATGCGAACAGAGCCGCTCAATCCACTTTCCTTCATCACGCGCTCATATTCCTCGAGCTTCGGGTTCAGCGTGCTCCGCAGAAGATTCGAAGACTCCAAAATTGTTTCATTTGAGGCAATTCCCGCATACGCTGAAGAAATGCACAAGCGCGAGCTTCTCTTCTTTATGAGTGCGTTGTTATTGGTGAAAACCTTTGAAGCAACTATGCGCGCATCTTCTCCATAAACTGCTTTTACTCTTTTCTCCAAATTAGGCGAGCTCTCAAGCTTGAACGTCGCGCGCTCGGTTTTTCCGTTCTTTTCATATTCAACTGTAACCGCTATTCCCTTTGCCCCCTCTTCGCTTTCTTCCCCAAGAACGTCCATCAATCTCTTGTACGCGAACAAGCCGCACTCGCGCGCGTTTATGAGCTTTCCAATATAATTTCCGTCGAGA
>JBDROI010000050.1:0-7693 GCA_043810245.1 Microcaldota archaeon | reverse complement strand
TCTTGATATTCGGGCATACTCATAAATTCTTTTTCCAGCAAGGAAAGATAGCGCTCTTAAACCCCGGGAGTGCAACTGGCGCTGAAAGCGGAGGCAGCGTAGAGCCCATTCCTTCGATGTGCATCTGGGGCGAGGGAAAATTAACACATTACAGACTTGAAAACAGCGAACTTAAGAAAGAGGTTTTTGATCTATGAGCAATTCAATCTTTCATTCAATCCCGCTTTGCGCGCGCTGTTTGCGAAGGCAGTATGCGCTTTCAACTCTTCCAGAAGAAAAACTTCCTTCTACTTCAGAAAAATGCGCAGTCTGCAAAGAAGAAATATTCTCCCAAATACCTGCATTGATTGCGCTTGCTCTTTCAAAAACTTCAAGCCTAGAATTCTCTAACTTTCTCGTCGGCGTGCGCGTGCGAGACGAATCAGTAAAGCTCGAAGAAGAGCTTCAAACAGCAAACAAGCTCACAAGTGCAGAATCCATAAAGCGCGAGCTCAAGCGCGAGATTGGAAAAGAGCTTGAAAAGCAGCTAAAAAAGCCTGCCGAATTCGAAACTCCTGAAGTAATTTTTCTCTTTGATTTTGTGCGCAGAAACGTTGTTCTCCAGCTTCAGCCCCTCTACATTTTTGGACATTATCAAAAACTCTCGCGCACTCTTTGCCAGAGCAAGTGGCAGTGCAGAAAATGCCGAGGAAAAGGGTGCATGCACTGCGCTGGAAAAGGAAAAATGTATACATCTGTTGAAGACATCATAGGAGCGGTTCTGCTGAAGAAAACTCTTGGAAAGGAAACGAGCCTGCATGCTTCCGGGCGCGAAGACGTGGATGCGCGCATGCTCGGGAACGGAAGACCGTTCATTTTTGAAATTTCAGAGCCGAAGAAGCGCAAATTTTCGCTCACTCTTCTTGCGCGTGCAATAAACAAAGCCGGAAGAAATAGAGTGCGAGTTGTCGGCAAGCTGAAATTCGTGAAGAAAGATGCAGTGCGCCCGCTTACTTCAGCGCGCCTAGACAAAGTCTACAAAGCAACTGCAAAAGTAGACAAAAAGCTTTCAAAGGCGGATTTGAAAAAGATTCCGAAAAGCGTTTCTCTTGCACAAAATACTCCAACGCGCGTGCTTCATAGGCGCGCGGATTTGAACCGAAAGCGCGAAATAAAGGAAATACGCGCAAAGCTCCTTTCGCCAACAAAGCTTGAGCTCGTAATTACTGCCGAAGCCGGCTCCTACATAAAGGAGTTTATCTCTGGCGACAGCGGGCGCACAATCCCGAGCATCTCCTCTCTTTTAGGGTGCAAAGCGATATGCACTCAGCTTGATGTAATCGAGATAAAAAGCGCGCCCATAGATGCACTTATATAGCTTCGCGCGGCTATTCTTTTCGGTGTTTGCTTGGAGCTTGAATTGATACGCATTGCAATTGCGCTCATTGGCTGTTTGCTTGCCACTTACTATGATCTATTTAACCAGCGCAACATCCCAAACAACTTAACCTACCCGCTCGTAGCTCTCGGAATTCTCGTAAATCTCTATCCATTTTCGCTTGCTTCGCTCGCAGAGCTGCTTCCAGTTTTCGCAGTCTCGCTTGTAGTCTTCTGCATCGGCTACCTTTTCTACCTGCGCGGGAGCATAGGCGGAGCAGATATTCTCGTATTCACTGCGCTTTCCCTTCTTCTTCCCAGCGCGCCCAATGCTTTGCGCATTCTTCCTCAGCGCGCTCTTCTATTATCTCTCCCTAGTTTTCCTTTCATACTCTCACTTTTCATTCTCTCAGGATTCCTATTCGCGCTCTACATGGTTGCAAAATATGTTTTGCCTGCAGTTCGTGACATGCAACGCGGGCGCGTGAAAACTAAAAAAAGCAATCTACTCGTAGGCATCTTTCTAGTTCTCCTTGCTTTTGCATTTTCAGTTCTCTACACAAATGCAGCAGTGCCTCTTTCTCCAGTCTACCTAGTGCTGTTTACGTTCCTCCTTCTTTCAACTGGCTTCTTCACTCTTCTAAAAGACCACATTGCAGAGAACTACTTCATAGAAAGTGTGCCAGTTGAAAAGCTCGAAGAAGAAGATGTAATCATGGTTGAAAAACTGGATGTGAAACTAGTTTCAAAGTTCAACATTAAGCCCCTTCTAACGCGCGACAACATCGAGCGCATAAAACAGAGCGGGCTGAAATTAATTCCAGTTTACACAAAACTGCCTGCATTCATGCCCTACATTTTGCTTGCGCTCATTCTTTCATTAGTTTTCGGAGATCCGCTTGAACATCTGCTAAACATTAGCTTCAACTAAAATTTTCTTCAGAATTTCAAGCTTCCCTTCTTCCATGCGCACGCAGTTGTTTGCAAAATGAGTCTTCGCCGTCTTCACCCTCTTCGCGCGCAGTTTCTCAAGCAAGCTCTTCATTGATGGAGGTGACGTCTTAAGTCTCTTGCAGAGCTTGTGAACGTCGTAGTAAGTTGCAGGCAAGTCAAGTTCGCCTTCAATAGTTTTCAGCAGGGAGTCAATCTTTTCTTTATTTGCATATCTTCTTTTTACATTCAGCTTAATCATTTTCTCAACAAATTTTTTCTCCCAAAGATTTCCGAGCCAAAGCGGGCCGGCAAATTCCCAGCTTCCTCCGCACAAACACTTCCCGCGCGGAATTTCGCTCACGCTTCCAAGCACGCGCTCCAAGCAGCTGGGGCAAAACACAATATAGCCGAGCTTCTTCATCGTTTCGTCTGCTTTCTCGGCTCCGCGCTCAAGTTTTACGAAAACTTTCAAGTAATGCAAATCAGAAAACGTAAAGCAAACTTCCATTCCCAAGTTAAACTGTGCTGCGTTTCTTGCAATAAATCCAAGAAGAATGCGCGCAGCATTCTCATGGCAGAACTCGTTGTCCAGCGGTCTCGCGTTGTAGTTCTTTACACATGCCTTGAAATGCGCTCCGCAGAGCACCGCCATGTCCGTTGCAGTTGCGGAAAGAGCGCCTCCCCCGTTTCTTGCAATGCTTCTAAGTGCGTCGTAAATATGGGGGGCAGGAGAGCCAAACGGATCAAGTTCAATGAGCTCAAACCCAGTTCCAATCAAGAATTTATTAATTTCAGAAAACTTAACTTCTGCATCTTTCAGCTTGTTTGCGCGGACGTTTTTCCTTGCGAGCGCGCACGCTTTCCTGCTCAAGTCAACAAGCGTAACCTTGCCAATGTTTGCGTTTTCCAGTTTGTACCTGATTCCGCGAACTCCGCTCGCGCAAAAGCCGTCAAGAAGCGCAATGTTTTTGCCTCCATAAGCGCCAACTGCGAGCGAAGACACATCCCGGCAAAGCTCCATTTTAGGGTTGAAAAACACTCCTTCCTTAAGTAGAATTTGCGCCTTTCCTTCTTTTATCGCAGACACCTAATCGTCTCCTTTTACTCCCCTTAGTCTATTCTTTATTTTATCAATTACGCTGAAAACAGAGTATTCTTCCTCATTTTTGTAAAGAAAGAGCCCTACGAATACGATGCAAAGCCCTACAAGAAGCACGAGAACAATTGTTATCGGGCCGAACATGCCCATCATTCCCTGCTCTTCAGTTCCGCCCATCTTCACATGCATCGTTTTATTTTCAATCTCGCTTTCGTTTTCTTCTGTTCCCGGAGTAATAATGCTTTCTTCAATTTTCTTTTCCGCAATTCTATAGTTTGTGCGCGTGCTTAACAGTTCTCCGTATCTATCAACTGCATACACCCTGTATCTAAACGTGCTGTTTTCAACTATAAAACTGCACGGAATTACTGCCTGAAAAAGTGCATTCTCATTCTCCGCGATTTTCATCGCCTCGCTCTGTTCAGCGCTTCCTTCAAACGAGTAGTTCAAGCTTGCGTTTATCTCGCTTGAATCGCCAATTCTCACATCAGTTATGAACGCTTCCACCGTAATATTCGCGCAGGTTCCATTTTCCCGTGCTTCCCAAACGTTTACGTCTTCAATTGAAAACGGGCGGTTGGTGAAGTTGAAAGGAAGCGCATCTGAAGCGTTTCTGAACACATGCTGAAGCGTCAGTTCAACTTCTCGGCATTCGGCGCTCACATTCGCCGTCAAATTGTTTATTCCAAAAAGCATAGCTTCCCCGCTTGCGTTCGTGTAGTTTACTTTTTCCCCCGCGCTTACAAAACAGTTCTCAAGCATCGTTCCATTTTCATCATAAGCAATAACTGTAAGGTTGTTGAAAAAATTGGGGTTTATGATTTTGATTTCTGTGTCCTGCGTCATGTTTCCGGTGCTTCTGCTCGACGCGCTCGCCCCTTCTGAAAAATACGCACTTGCTTCTGCATCATATCCCTGCCGAACCCTGAAAATAGCAACTCCTTCCGTGTTTGTTTCTCTTTCTGCACTATCTGGATAAACAACCTTTACAACTGCCCCAGAAACCGGCGTTCCCCAGTAGTCGCTCACAGTAACATTCAGACCTCTCAGCGCAAACGGAACGCTGAAATCTTCGTGGTGCGCGTTATTCTCGCCAATTAAATTGTCTCCATAGCGCACCTTTCGTGTTTCTCCTGCCCAGTAGCTGCTCCAAACTCGCACAGTGTAATACTCCTGAACGTTCTTGTCCTCGCTCACGGAGTTGACTATATCGGCTTTGAAAATTCCATTAAGTGCAGTTGAACCTACAATTCTGCCATCATTGGTGCTAGTATAGTCATTCTTTTGGTATCTAATCTCTACATTCACATCCGAAGCCGGCTTGCCATTTTGGTCAAGCGCGTGCACCTCCAGTCTTTCAACCCAGCCTGCGCTTACGCTTGCAGCTAATACAAGCAAAAGAAAAGCAGATAAAAAAAGCGTTCTCATTAAAATCTACCCCGTCTTTGGCGCGTTCCTGAGTTTGTCATACGATTCATAAAGGCTCTTATTCAGTTCATTCTTCTCTTCAACGCCATCTACTGAAGGAACCGGCGCACATTCCTGCGTTCCATCAATACAGCCAGCAATACATATTGTTGGGCACGGTTCGCCAACGAGCGAAGCAGTCGGTATCAAATCTGAGCTTTGAGGCCTATATTTTATGCCAATAAGCAGAAAAGCAGCAAAAAGAACAGCAATCATTACGGCTCCAAACAAGATATAATTTTTTTTCATATTTCCAACCCCTCTATCTAGGCGCATTCCTAATTTTATCATAGGAACCTATAAACATCTTCTCTAATTCTTCTTTTTCCTCAACAGGTGCATTTAAAGCTTCCGTTGCACTCGCGTTTGCAGTGCCGTCTACACCTAGGATAATCACGCCAGTCATGGCCGCAGAACTTAGCTGTGCGTTTTTTGGGGCATAAACAACGGCAAACATCGCAACTGCCGCTACTGCAACAACTGCCATCGTCGCCAGAAATAAAACTCGTTTTTCCATGCAATTCACATTACTATTGTGCATTTCAGCCTATAAAAACCCGTAGCTTAAGCTTTCTCTACTACTTTTAGAAACTCCTCGTGCTTCTGGAAGTACTTCCTCGAAGGCTCGAGCATCTTGGCAAGGTTTTTCGAGACAGCGCTCTTCAAATCAAGCGGATGCAGTTTCCCGAGCGAATACTCGCTCTTCAGCTCCTGCACGCTTGCGTATTCAACGTCGCCGCCGAACTTCGCGCTTCTCTCGATTTTCAGCGTGCTTTTGCCGTCTCGCAATCTGTCCCGCGGGGCAGATGCGCATTCGAGCTCCGTGCTCGAATTGCGCATGAGAATATACTCGCAGAGTTCAATAAGCGGGTTGTTTTCAATTTCTTTCTCGGGGCAATAGGCTTTCCCGATTTTCCTCTTTATTTCCTCTTCAGACTCGTGAATGTAAATGCAGGTAAGCGGGTTGCTCTTGCTCATCTTCGAGCTTATTTCTACATCTGCCTTCTCATTTGCTTCAAAACCCATCTTCTGCGGCCCCTGCAAGCCCATGAGCAGATGCGTGTGAAGCGCAACAGGAACTTTTCTCTTCATTTTCTGGGCAATTTCGCGCGCAAGTACGTGTATCTTGCGCTGGTCCATGCCACCATGAACAATATCTACGTCGAGCAGAAACACGTCGGCTGCCTGCATTGCGGGATAAAGAACAGTTGTTGATTCGGTCGCCTCGCCCTCCTTTCTGCCCATAATCGTAACGCATCTCAACATCCTCTGGAGCGTGGTGTTTTTCGCAACGTTGAGCACTTCTTTCCAGTAATCATTGTCGTAAACCTCGCTTGCAAGCTTGTACTCGACCTTTTCCTCTTCCAATCCAAGGGAAACAAATGCCTGCTTGAAATATCCGCGAGCAACCTTTCGTATAAGCTCGAGGTCGCCCCCTAATTTTCCATTTATCCAGGCATGGTAGTCAGCAAGCCAAATAGTCGGCTTCACGCCAGCTTCCATCAAATCGCGAACCTTAAGTGCAACAGTAAGCCCTCCCAGGTGAACTCCCCCACTGATTTCAAACCCTATGTAATGCTTCGGATGCGCGTTCGTCTCGAGAAGCTCGCGCAGCTCGCGCTCAGTAATCAGCTCCTCAGTAGGTTTTCGTCTAATAAGCTCGATCCTTTTTTCTAAATCCATTGAGTATCACCACAAACGCACGAGATATTTTGCTAGGAGGCAAATATATAAGAACCCAAAGAAATTTTTGCTTGCAAACGTTTATATGAATGATGTGCCTTAATAATCAGCACCTGATTTGTTTACTAACGGATAGGTTATGCTTTATTTGAGGTGGAACTTTGGGCGGAATTCCAAGAAAATGGAAAAAGAAGGGAAGAATGCGCTGGAAATGGAAGAAAAAGAGACGAAAGCGCTTAAAGAAGAAAATGAAACGAAGAGTGGGCGAGCTTTAAGTAGTTCTACTTCTGTTCTTTTTTCTTTTATTTCCCTATTTTGGCTTCAAGCCAAAAATGGGCGAATTCGGCTCGCGCCGAATTCCGTCTTTGAACTCTTAGCGCCAGCAGTGCGCGTTTTTTTTCTGCCATTGCACACAAGAAGCTCCTAATTTCTTCCTACTGCTGCAATCCTTCCCGCTCCCCTATACCCTCCATTTGCATTTACATCTGATTTTGCTTTGCCCTCATTCCTTCTCTTCATACGCGTCAACTTAGCCGTCTTCTCTTTTAGCGCCCGTTCAATGTATGCAACAGTTCCCTCTATATCTCGCGTATGCCAAACACGGCGCCCTCTCCTTGCTGTTTCCAGCACCGATTTTCCATCCTTGTCAACTGCCTCTAAATTTGCTCCTTTCCCGTCAAGGAATTCCACAACTTTAAGTTCCCCCATCAAGCCTGCGAGCATCACAGCAGTTTCTAAATTATCATTTCTCGCTTCCAAATTCACACCTTTCCTAATCAACAGCTTCACAATCTCAACATGTCCGTTAAAAGCCGAGAGCATCAGCGGAGTCCACCCATGTTCATCCTTCACTTCTGGATTCGCCTTCTTCTCAAGGAGCTCTTCAATCTCTTTCAAATATACATCTCCTCTCTTTGCGCATTCTAGCAATCGTGCATCAATTTCTTTCATCAAATCAACTCCCATCTTCTGCATCTATTAACATCTATAACTCATTAATAAATATTCGCATTTTACTCAAAATTAGAGCTTCTAACACTACCCGCGCGCCATGCTCCGCACGACGTAGCGCCCGCGCTTCTCAATTTCCTCAAGCTGTTTAAAAATCTTCTGCGCATTCTTGTTCATTGTTTCATATCCATGCGCAAACGCAGC
>JBDROI010000049.1:0-3461 GCA_043810245.1 Microcaldota archaeon | reverse complement strand
GTTTACTTTCATGAAATGGTTGATAACCGTTTCGTAGTCCAGTTGGCCCCTTGATGCCAAAATACTGGCTAAACCTAGATGTTTTACGTGGTGGCACATATCACAAAGAGCAATAAAATTAACTAATGTCTGAATATGTTTTTTATCGTCATAGCTCCATAGTTCGTGGCAATTCAATTTTCTTTTGGCACCACATATCCCGCACTTATTGTGATATTGAGCATAGACCTTTTTTCGTAAGGTATCCCATTTCTTCTTCGGAATCGTTTTTCTGAGGTTACTCCACCAGGTAGAGCAAGGAACTAGTTCAATCTCCAGTTTGAACCGCTTGGGTTTAGCCATTTTCTTGCCTCATTTTTTGCTTTAGCTGAGCTTCGGCGACTTCGAACGTGAGTTTTCTAAGCTCATAGTAGTATTTTCGCATCAGACCGTCCATCAGTCTTCATCACCCAGCCCGTCTTCTTTCTCTTCCACGAGCGCATCTGCCTTTTTCTTTTGGGACAGAATTTGGCTCATGCCAAATTCGCCCATTCGAGCGTAGCTCGAATTGGGCAGCCTACCACTTTTCTTTTTGGAAAAAGAAAAGGGGCGGGGCTCAGTGATCACCTTCGTCATCATCTGCAAAGGTATTTATAGCCGAAACTGCATATAAATGCTTGGCGACGAAAGGAGAGAGACGCATATGAAAGAAATAGAGGCAATAATCTTTGATTGGGATGGAACCTTGTGCGATTCATTGCACGCGACTTACGTTACTTACGAGAAGCTGTTTGCAAAAATTGGAGTCGAGCTTCCCGAGCTCGAGAAGTTCCGTGAGGAATACGAGTGCGATTACCACAGCTATTATAGGAAGAAGAACATAGGCGCAGAGCGAATGGACGAAGTTGACGGAATGTGGCTGAAGCTGTTTGAAGAAGAAGCCCACAATGTTTCGCTTTACCCGAGCGCGAAAGGAGTGCTTGCAAGCTTGAAAAACGCTGGAATAAAGATGAGCATTGTTTCCAATGGAAGCTCTGGAAGAGTAAAAAACGAGCTGAAGAAGTTTGGAATTGATGGATATTTCGTGGATGTTTTGGGCTCTGTAGAAATTGGCGAGTTCAAGCCGTCGCCTCAGGGGCTCGTTAGGATGATGGAAAAGATGGGCTATGAGGGCGGAAACGGGCACGCAAAAAAGGTCGCGTATGTTGGAGATATGGTTGAAGATATACATGCAGGAAAGCGTGCAAGTATAAGAACTGTTGCTGTGCTTACTGGTTATCATTCGGAAAAGAAATTGAGGGGCGCGGAACCCGACTATGTGCTCGCAGGAGTTGAAGGGCTTCCAAAATTATTGGGAATTGAGCAGAAAAAGTAGGCTTGCGCTATACCTTTTTATACTTTCTATTTGTAAATAATTACCTATGCTTTTGCCCAAAGATTATTTGACGTGCTATTTGGGCAAAATATCTCGTATACCTTCGGTGATACTCGATGCTTTTTAACGCAGTACTCTTTGATTGGGATGGTACACTCTATAACTCAGGCCCTGCAACTTATGAAATTTACCGCGATATTTTTAAGGAGAAAAATTTAGGCGTTCTTGAGCTCGAGGAGTTCAGGCGCGAGTATTCTGCGAATTACCATTCCTACTATGAAAAGCACAATGTTTCAAAAGAGCTCTGGAAGGAGCTTGATGAAGAGTGGGTTGAAAGATTTATTGCGCGCGAAACTGAAATGGACTTGTTCGGGTGCGCAAAGGAAGTGCTCCTGAAGCTCAAGGCAAAGGGAATTCGCGTTGGAATTGTTTCAAACGGGCAGAGAAAGCGCTTGGAGCACCAGCTCAACAAGTACGGAATAATGAAGTTTTTTGATGTTGTTGTTGGCGTTGACGATGAAGGAGCAGAGTTTAAACCAGCGCCTGGAAGCCTGATTACTGCAATGAAGAAACTGGGTTTGAATGGAGAAAACTGCTCGAGCGCGCTCCATATTGGGGACATGGTTGAAGACGTTGAGGCGGGGAAGCGCGCGGGAATGCAGACCGCAGCTGTTCTCTCCGGGGTTCATGGAGTGCAAAAGCTGAAGAGTTTGGAACCAGACTACTTGATGGAAGACGTTTGCGGGCTGCTTGAGTTAATTGAGTAAGGAGTAGAGAACGATTGATTGAAAAATTATAAACCTGAGCGGAAGCAGGAAATAGAAGAAGAGAGGCAGGAAAGAAGTGGGGGCTTGGTTCCTGCCTCAGTTACCTCCCGTCGGCGATCATAATGAGCATAAGAGGGCGCGGCAGAACCGGTGAAGCGTGTTACCGGAGCGCGCCCGTTTGTTAACGTCAGTATGCCCTCAGCGTGAGCTTGTTTCCTGAGCGCGCAAACGAAGTGTGCGCGCAGAAGCGCTCAAGCCGCTGAACAATCAATTCAACTTCTTCAAAGGGAAGATTCGAAACATCCATTTTCATGCAATCACCGTAGGAGATGAGCCACGCTGGAGTATTTAAAGGGGGGTAAGCGCACCTACTTGCCAGTGCTGAAAGAAAAAATAAGAAGAAAAAGAACTAAAAATTAGAATTCTGCAAACTCTCAAACTTCTTGAAGTCTCCGTCAGAAGAAATGGAGTTTATCACTTTATCGTGCTCGAATTCTACCTCATGAATCTGCTTTCCGTCGCACATGAGAAGTTTTCCTGAAAGAGCTCCGTCTGAAAGCGAGAGAGCAGCAGAATCAACGCGAACTTCGCGCGGAAGATCCGCAGAATCAATTTCATAGGTAAGCTTGTCGATTTCAGCAATAGCGGAGCGTACCTGCTTGTAAACTGGCTTCTTTTTATCGAGTTTTGGTTCTAGCGCAACGAGCGACTCCTTAATCTCGAGCAGGCGCCTAAGCAAGATTTCTTTCATGTTTCCACCCCTTTGATTTATGCGAGCGCTTCGAGCGCAAGCTGAATCTTTTTCACTTCGGCAGTTAGAGCCGATGCGCGCGCCTCGCTCAATAATTCGGAGGCCGAAGCTCCGTGCTTTACTGCTACGCGCGCAGCTGCCAGAGTTTCCGCTGAAATCTTGATGCTCGGCGCTTGCTTCTTCACTTCTTCCCGTGGTTTTTGTTTTATCTCCATAGTATCGCCTTTTTTTAGAAGCGTAAACCGCCGCGTAGCTCAATTCTTGAAGTCCCATATTCTCCACTAGCGCGGTATATTGTTTGAGTTAAGATTAAATTTAGCCACCATACTTGGTTTTTCTGGTAGGAAAGCGTGGCGCCTATATCGTAGTGCTCGTAAGCTCCTTTGTAATCGATGAGGTTGAGTGTACCTGAAAGAGTAGAGTCAGAAAGAAGCCTGCCTACGCCAAGCCCAACTTGTTTCTGTGTTGGTTTGCTTTGTGCTTCGGGACCCCACTGTGCGAAATAAGCTGCCCCCATATCTAAGAAGAGGTAGTTGCTATACGGCTTGCGCAGTATTAAACTGAATTCTTTGCCGCTTAAGCTGTCTGT
>JBDROI010000048.1:0-3048 GCA_043810245.1 Microcaldota archaeon | reverse complement strand
ACATAGGTGCAGTTTATGTTGGCTCTGAATCTCACCCATACGCAGTGAAGCCAACCGCATCCATCGTTGCAGAAGCAATAGGCGCAACTCCTGAACTCACTGCAGCTGACTTCGAGTTTGCGTGCAAGGCAGGAACCGCAGCGGTTCAGTGCTGCATGGGAATGTGCGCTTCAAACATGATAAAATACGGGTTAGCAGTAGGAAGCGACACCTCGCAAGGACGCCCTGGAGACGCTCTCGAGTACAGCGCAGGCGCAGGAGCAGGCGCATATATAATAGGCAATGAAAACCTGCTTGCAACAATTGACGGAACATTCTCGTTTACTACTGATACTCCAGACTTCTGGAGGCGCCCGGGTGCAGACTTCCCTCGCCACGGAGGAAGATTCACAGGAAAACCTGCATACTTCAAGCACGTAACAAATGCAGCCAAGGGCTTAATGGGCAGAATGAAGCTCGCTCCAAAAGACTTTGACTATGCAGTTTTCCACCAGCCTAATGCGAAATTTCCGCTTGCAGTTGCAAAAATGCTCGGGTTTGAAAAGGAAAAAGTCGAAGCAGGTTTGGTGACTCCGCGAATTGGAAACACATACTCCGGAGCTTCGCTCATCGGCTTAGCAGGCGTTCTTGACGTTGCAAAACCCGGCGAAAAAATACTTGTAACTTCTTTCGGAAGCGGAGCAGGAAGCGACGCGTTCGCGCTTACTGTAACCGAGGGAATAAAGCGCAGAAAGAACGCGCGCAATTTGAAAAGCTATGTTGATGAGAAAAAGTATCTCTCCTACGGAATGTACGTAAAACACAGACGAAAATTGAAGAGCTTGTAGAATAAGCGAATGGAATGGTGATGCTATGCGAAGAGTTGCAATTGTTGGAGTTGGAATGACAAAATTCGGCGAGCACTGGGAACGCGGATTCCGCGACTTGATTACCGAAGCTGGAGTGAAAGCACTTCAAGATTCAAACATGAAAGGAGAAGACATTGATGCTCTTTACGGCGGAACAATGGCTGCCGGAAGATTAATCGGCCAAGAGCACATCACCGCGCTCATTGCAGACTACATGGGCTTGAACCCAATTCCCGCGACGCGTGTTGAAGCCGCGTGCGCCTCAGGAGGCTTAGCTCTACGAACCGGCTACATGGCAGTCGCAAGCGGAATCCACGACAACGTTGTTGTTGGAGGAGTTGAAAAGATGACGGACGTTTCTGTTTCAGAAGCAGTTAGCGCGCTCGGAGGAGCTGGAGACCAAGAATGGGAGCTCTTCATGGGAGCTACGTTTCCGGGCTTATATGCGTTCATGGCTAGACGACACATGCACGAGTTTGGAACTACTGAAGAGCAGCTCGCGCACGTTTCAGTGAAAAACCACGCGAACGCAGCAAAGAATCCACACGCGCAGTTCCAAGGGGAAATCACAGTTGAAGATGTGATGGGGTCAAAAGTAGTTGCTTCTCCGCTCAAGCTTCTGGACTGCAGTCCCATCAGCGACGGAGCAGCAGCGGTAATTCTCGCGCCTCTTGAGAACGCGCGCAAATACACTGATACTCCTATTGAAATCGTTGCGAGCTCGCAGGCAAGCGACACAATTGCGCTTCACAGCAGAAAAAGCGCGACGCGCTTGGACGCGGCAATTCTCGCAGCGAAGAAAGCTTACGAGTACGCGAAAATAACTCCAAAAGATGTCAGCGTAGCAGAAGTTCACGACTGCTTTACAATTGCGGAAATTATGGCTACCGAAGACCTTGGCTTCTTTGAAAAAGGAAAAGGAGGAAAGGCGGCAGAAGATGGAGAAACTGCGCTCAACTCCAAAATTTCAATAAACACGAGCGGAGGCTTGAAAGGCTGCGGGCACCCCGTTGGAGCAACGGGTGTAAAGCAGGCAGTCGAGGTTACCTGGCAGCTTCGCGGGCAGGCGGACAAGAGGCAGGTAAAAGGAGCTGAAATAGGGTTGACGCACAATGTAGGAGGAAGCGGCGCAACCTGTGTTGTTCACATAATGAAGCGCGCAGATTAGGGGTGTTAATATGGAAATGAGTTTGCCTTTAATGTGGAGAAAAATCCCAGAGCGGTACCTTTTAGTAGGTTCAAAGTGCGAAACCTGCAAAGGGCATTATTTCCCAATAAGAAATGTATGCCCAAAATGCAGAAGAAAAGGAAAGATAGTTCCTTTCCAGTTCAGCGGAAAAGGAAAAGTCTACTCGTATACTCTTATTACCGCGCCTCCAGCCGGCTTTGAGCTTGACGCGCCGTATATTCTGGCAATCATCGATTTAGAAGAGGGAGCGCGCGTAACAGCTCAAGTCGTAGACTGCGAAGAAAAAGATGTGAAAATCGGAGCGCCTGTTGAATCAGTTTTCAGAAAAATTCAAGAAGACGGAAATGAAGGTCTGATTCACTACGGGTTCAAGTTCAAGCTTTCGAAGAAATAAGTACGGCAGTTACAAGCGCAAGCAGAACGTAGTTCTGTAAACTCTATGCCCGTCTTTCATTCCCGAGAGCTTTACGCTCTTTTTTGGATTATACCCCAGCAGACTCAATACTTCGGCAGCCGCCTTATACGAGCCAACGTACAAATCAACTCCTTCCTTGAGCTCCTTCACGTTCGAAACAAACGTTTCGCGCTCAAGAATTCTCTGCAGTTTGGGAAGCACACGTACAATTTTCTCCTCGTTTCCCCTCAGCTGAACAATTGCTTCAAAATAGCCTCCCGAAACTCGCGAGCATTCCGGGCAGCATGTGTATCTCACTTCAAAAGGAATACTTCTCTTCAGCTCAACAACGTCTTCTCCCTCCTGAAGGAGAAAGAGCATTCTTATGGCCCCGCTCTGCTCGTCAATTTCGAGCTGTGCGTCTGCAAATTTTCCTTTGCACTGCTTTAGCACGAGCTTCTTAACAAACTCATCAGTTCTTTTCTCCATCCCGCGCGCATGCTTTATTCTGTTGCAGTTTTTGCAGACTTCAATAGTAATCTTCCCAGGTACATCTACTTTCATGCGCTTCAAATAACAGTTCACGCAGAAAGAACCTGCAAATTTTGTTTTTTCAT
>JBDROI010000047.1:0-3362 GCA_043810245.1 Microcaldota archaeon | reverse complement strand
TTTACGAGCGCGAATGCGGAGGAAGCGAAGAGCTGAGAAAATGCACGCTTGCCGGAACCGTTCTGCTTCATTCGCAGAGTGTTGTAAATTTCCTGAAAACTCTTCCGGGAGTGAAAATTTCCGAGGAGGTTGAGGCGCGCGTGAAGAATGCAAAGGATGTAGAGGGAGAAGCAGTTGAAATTGCGCGCGAGTTCGTTGAAGAGGCGAGGAACGCGGGCTTGGGAGGAGTTCACCTGATGCCTGCTGGAAGAAGCGATTTGCTCGAAAAAGTGCTTCGCTAGCCTCGGTGCGGAAGATACGTTACTTTATGCTCTTTATACCAGAGAAGATGCTGGTAGTTTTCTATGCTTTCTCCAAATTGCTCTTTTATTTCGTCGAGTATGCTTCTGAAGTGCTCGTAAGATTCTACTTCCAGTTCAACTTCCAAGTCTGCTCCGCCTATTGCTTCGTAGGCGTAAACTATGTTTGGGTGCCTGCGGAAAAACTCCAGCATGTCTTTTTTCACAGAGTAATCGTTCAGCATGAACTCTATTTTGTACCAGTAGTAGTGCAGTTTTTCTAAATCAATCATGGGGCGGAAGCGGCGGATTACTCCTAAGTTTTGCAATTTCTTGAGGCGGTTGAGAACAGTTGCAGGAGTTACATTTGCCTTCTTTGCAATTTCCAAGCTTGAGAGGCGTGCGTTGTTTGCAATGAGCTTCAGAATCTGCCAGTCTAGTTTGTCTATTTCAAGCTTGCTTCCCTTGCAGAGAGTTATTGTCTTTTCTTCGTCTTCTTCTTTTCCAGCTAAATACGCGCAGGAAAATTGGTAGAACGCGGAGTAGATTGACTCTTGGGTGATTTCCAAGTTAGCTCCAAATTTTTTCTGAAGTTCTTTCTTCTTTTCTGCGAACTCATCTGTGCTTTGAAGCCAGCAGGCGACTCCCAAATCGCGGAAGCCGTCGATGCTGCCTATCCACCAGTAGTAAGGAGACTCTACGAAATAGTCGATAATCTGCTTCTCAATTTTTGGAGTTGTGCGCTTGAACTTGAGAAAGAAGCGGCAGGAGAGAAAACCGAGCGCAGAAGGGTCTATTACTGTGTAGAAACCGCGGATTACTCCATTCTTCTGCATTTGGGAAACACGGTATTGGACTGCGTCGGGCGAGAGCTTGAGCTTCCTCGCGATGCTGGAGAAAGGCGTGCGCGCGTTTAAATCCAGGTAGTAGAGAATGCGAAGGTCTCTTTTGTCAGCGAGTGATTTTGCCATAGTAGATAGTTTAGAGGACTAAACTTTTTAATCTTTGGCATTTTTTTAGGCGAACGTCTATATGTGAAAAACGCGCCAAGAAGAAGCAGAGAACGGGAGGTGAAAAGAATGACGGAACACAAATTTGTTGATGCGTCTAAAAGGGGGAAAGGTAAAGAAACTGAGCGAAGAGGAAAGTTCAAAGCAGATCCGCTAGCAGAGCAGCCAACGGATTGTAAACAGCTAAAAAAGTTGATAGCGAAATGGGAGAACTGCAGAATTCAACTTATTGATATACAAGTAAGGAGAAGTGGACGCGGTTATGATGTTATAAGCGAAGACGAGCACGGCTTCAGGAGCAGTTATGTGGATATGCCAGCAGTTGAAAGGGATGTTAGAAAGGTACTGGAACAGATAAAGGAAATGAAATTGATTGAAAAATCAGTAGAAATTGGATTGGTAGTGAAATGCTATGATAAGATTGTAAAAACGTATGAGGAAATGGAATGGCTGGCAAAAAAATCAAACGTAGGAGAGCTGGTGCTCCATGTGGGGGAGTATGTTTCATTTCACGACTATCAGTATGAGGTTTTCATGTACGCATGCCTGGAAGGATAGTATGTAGAATACAGAAGGGGCTGAAAAAATGAAAGTAGACGAACAATTCAAAGCAACCTGCAGGGTGCTCTTTGGAGAAGAACTTGGGAAGCTGAATGACTTCAAGCCATATCTTTTAGATATGGTAGACCCTCCGCTTTGCATAAAATCAATCATTTCCAAGAAAAACGTGTATCTTTCAAGGCCGTACTACTGCAAAGGAGCAAAGTTTAGGGGCTTGGGAGAAACTGATGAAAAACACGAAAGCCTAACAATAAACGAAGTAAAGGATATTGACTCTGTTCTTTCTGCGTTGGCTGAAAAATTTCACTATTGCGGAAACAAGAATCTTGGAACTTCAGTGGATGTTCTGGAAAGTGATATGTGTAATGACAGTATGAGCGTGCTTGCATCGCAGAATATAATGTCCTCAAAGTATGTTGCGTATTCGAATGGAATTCGCGAAAGTGAATGTATTTTTGGGTGCATGCTTGGAGGAGAAGTCAAGTTTTCGATGCATTCGCATGTGTTTTTCTACTCAACGCGCTGCTTTGATTCATATATCTGCGTGCGCTCTTCGGACATGTATGGATGCTTCAACTGTCAAAGTTGCTCAGATAATATGTTTACACTGAACCAGAAGTCTAAAAGAAACTGCATCGGCAATTTGGAACTCTCGAAGGAGAAGTATCTTGAGATTAAAAAGAAGATTGTTGCTGAAATAGCTGATGAACTGAAAAGAAAGAAGAGATTCCCGTCTATTTTTGAAATTGCAGGAGGAGATGTTGATGACTGACAAACTTGACGAAGCGTTTGCAACTACTACGAACATGCTGTTCGGGAAGCCGCTTGCGCCACTCTCAAAGTATTCTTCTTGGCTTAGCCTTCGGGTGCCGCGCGGAAAAACGATAAAATCCTGCTTGGGACAAGGAGAAGCTTACCTTCCGGACTATGGATTTTTTAAGAAAATTCCAGCGCAGAGAACTGCATCACTTGATGATTTGGAAAGGGTTTGGGGGAAGAAAATTGCGGAAGAAGATGCGCAGTCGCTTAGTTCGTTAATAAAAGCACTGAAGAAATTTGCATATTTTGTGCCTACGTATATGGAAGGAAGAAACATTAATGTACAGAATACGTTTGGCTATATAGACTGCATGAATGTCAGGGATTCTTTTGACAGTTTCACTTCGAAAAACTCTGCTTATGCATTTTCGATTATGGCGGAAGCATTGTTCGGAGGTTATAGGATAGCTGGCGCCAGTTTTTCCATACACTGCTACAATTGCATAAAGGTGCAGAGATGTTTTGAGATGGATGGAGCCAAGAACTGCTCTGATTCTCTTTTCTGCCATAATGTAGAGAATTTGGAGCACTGTATGTTTTGTTTCAACACAAAGAGCAAGAGGTATGCAGTTGGGAATGTGGAGGTTGGAAGAGAGATATACATTCAGTTGAAGAATGAATTTCTTAAAAAAATAGTTCCAAAACTTGAGAAAAAAGGGAAATTAGATTTTGATATATATGACGTGCTTTGCAC
>JBDROI010000046.1:0-3312 GCA_043810245.1 Microcaldota archaeon | reverse complement strand
ATAGAGAAGACAGCTGAGAAGCTCAAGCACGTCGCAGAAATAAAGATTCCGGAAAGCGTTAAGTACGCGAAAACCGGGTCGCACGTTGAGCGCGCTCCAGACAGCAAGGACTTCTGGTATATTAGGTGTGCATCGCTTCTTTGGAGAGCCTACAATAAACCCGTAGGCGTTGGAAGGCTGAGAACGCACTACGGAGGAAGAAAACAGCGAGGTGCAAGACCGGAACATCATGCTGATGCAGGCGGCTCAATGATAAGGCGCGGGCTTCAGCAGCTCGAGAAGGCTGGCTTGGTGAAGAAGCAGAAGGAAGGCGGAAGAGCAGTAACTGGCGCGGGCATGAAGCTTCTTGACAGCGTTGCAAAGGAAATGAGCGGGTAGAGAAGCATGCCAGAACAGCAAGAAGACGCGAATGAGAGAATTGCAAAAATGCAGAAAGCTCGCGAGCTTGAAATCAAGAAGAAGATGGTGTTGAAGCAGCTCGTTGATGCAGCGGCGTACGAGCGAGTTATGAACATACGGCTGGCAAATCCAGAGCTCTACGAGCAAATTATTTCGCTTCTGCTTTACCTTTACCAGAATAGGCAGTTGAAGGGAAAAATAAGCGAGGAGAAATTGCTTGCTTTGCTGGGGCAGATTACTGCTAAAAAACGAGAGCCAACATTTGAAATTAGGAAGAAATAAAAAAAACTAAATTGTGATTAAGCGGGTGAATTTTATGGGTAAAAAAAGTCCTGAGAAAAAGGCGCGGCTGGGAAAGGCGCTTAAGACGAACAGAAGGATTCCGGTGTTTGTGATTGCAAAAACAAACAGAAAGGTGACGCAGAACTCAGAAAGACGCAGTTGGAAGCACAATAAGCTGAAACTGCATATGGATTAAGAAGAGGGTGATATGAGTGGCAGACGAATTGAAACGAATTTATACTATTCCGCTCGGCGATGCATTCGGCCGAGGTAGAAAGCAGAGAACGGCTAAGGCAGTGAAGCTTGTTCGCCAGTTCTTGTGCAGGCATATGAAAGCAAAGGACGAAGAACTCCAGATTGACAATAAAGTAAATAGAAAGCTCTGGAGCAGCGGGGCAAGAAACCCGCCAAGAAGAATAAAGATTACTGCAACCAAGAGCGCAGAGGGAAGAGTTAAGGTTGAGCTTATTGAAGAGGAAAAGAAACAGGCTAAAGCCGAGAAAACGGTGAAAGTAAAAAAGGCGAAGCCGATGAAAGCTGAGAAGCCTGCTGAAAAGAAAGAAAAAGAAGAAAGCAAAAAGGGCGAGTAAACGTGGCGGTTAGAAAGATTAGTGAATATGGGAACTCGTTCATAGGCTTGTACGGCGCTACAAATGACAAAGTAACGCTCGTGTCAAGAGGCGCTTCAGAAGCGCTTGTGAATGCCTGTTCGGCTGTGCTTGGAACCGATGTGGTAAAATTCGGAATCGGCGCTTCCGGGTTAATTGGCATTTTTGCAGCTATGAATTCCAATGGAATAGTTTTACCCGGGCTTGTAAGCGCGCGAGAATTGGGCGAGCTGGATAAGCTGGGAGTAAAATATGCAGTTATCCGCGGAAGATTAACCGCGCTTGGAAACAACGTGGTTGCGAACAGCAACGGCGCGCTCGTGAACCCACGAATGAGCAGACAAAGCATTGAGAAAATCGGCGCGTGCCTTGGAGTTGATGTTTATCAAAGTGCAGTTGCAGGGCATGAAACTGTTGGAGCAGTATGCGTTGCAACTGACAAAGGATTTCTTGTTCACAATGATGCAAGCGAGGAAGATGTAAGCTTCCTTGAAAAGGTGTTTGGAGTCCAAGGAAATATCGGAACCATAAATATGGGCGTGCCTTTCGTTAAGCTCGGGATGATTGCAAATTCAAAAGGGTATTTAATTGGAGAAGCAACAAGCGGGTTCGAGGCCGCGAGAGTTGACGAAGCGCTTGGATTCTTGGAGTAAATAACAATGCTGAAGCGGTGAAAGAATGACGATAACGATTGATGACTTCAAGAAGATTGAGCTGAAGATTGGGACTGTTGAGAGCGCCGAGCGCGTTGAAGGAACTGCGAAGCTTGTGAAGCTCGTGGTTGATTTGGGTGCTGAAAAGCGCGAGCTCGTGGCTGGAATTGCAGACGCCTATGCGCTGGAAGAGTTGAAGGGAAAGCAGATTGTTGTGCTCGCAAATTTGGAGGAGCGCATAATAAAGGGGTGCAAATCGCAGGGGATGCTTCTTGCAGCGGACGGAGATAAACCGGTTTTGCTGACAGTTGACAAACAAGTGCAGAATGGAGTTGGAATAAGGTGATGGTATGAAATATGCAATTAATGGGGAAATGAATTTGAAGGGCGAAGTTAGGAAGTTCGCGCGTGAACTCGAAGCGCCCAACGAGAAGACGGCAGTTAACAATATATACGCGTACCTCGGAAGTAAACACAGGCTGAAAAGAGGTAAGATAAAGGTCGTGGAAGTTAAGAAAGTTTAAGTTTAGTGCGAGGTGGGAAGATGGCTGAAAAAAGAGAGCAGGCTAAAGGAGGAAGCGCTGAAACGGCAGGAAGAAATGAAATCAACAGAATCATTTACGAATCGCGCTATTACCAACAGCAGGCTGAAACTATGCAGCAGCAGCTTCTCGCCTTAGATTCTACACTCGCAGAAGTTAATGCTACGGTAGAAACTTTGAAGAACATGCAAAGAGTCAAGGAGCGCGAAACGATGGTTCCCATCGGTTCTGGTGCATATTTGAGCGCAGTGCTCAAAAATGAAGACAAGGCGATAATAAACATTGGCGCGGGAGTTCTTGCTGAAAAGAGCATACCCGACGCAGTTGAGTTTCTGAGCGAGAAAGCACGAAACACAGAGCAGGTGAAAATGCGCCTGCAGAACGTGCTCAAAGATGTAGTAAACAGAGTAGACTCGCTCGAAAAGGAAGCCCAAGCAATTGCAAGCAAGATGCAGGGCTAGGGGGTTAGCTATGTTCGGCCTCCTTAAGGACAAATTTTCTTCTTTTATTAATTCCATTTCCAAGCAGGAGGAGGAAACTCTAAAAGTAAACCTTAGTTTGGAGAGCAAGCTGAAGAGTGCTTTTTCCAGTGAAGTAGAACTTAAAGAAAAAGACGTTGACGACCTTTTAAATAGACTCGAGCTTTCGCTTCTTGAAGCAGACGTTGCATATGAAGTTGCTCAAGCAATTGTTCTTGAAATAAAAGGAAAACTAATTGGGAAAAAAGTGAGGAGCGGGGGAGTAAAGGAAGCTGTGCGCGAAGTTGTCAAGGAAGCACTAAAAGATGCTATGGAAGGAAGCGGGGGGAAAACGCACGTAGATATTTTG
>JBDROI010000045.1:0-14256 GCA_043810245.1 Microcaldota archaeon | reverse complement strand
ATAGTCGCGCTTCGTCATACTTTCACGCTCTTAATTTCGTTAAGCTTCAGTTCAAGTTCATTGCCCAAACTCTCAAGCTCTTGAATTCCCTTAGATGAGTAAGGAGATTTGAGTAGTTTATTGATTCTCGCAGAAAGTTCGCGCGCTTCCTCATAAATTCGACGTATTTCTTTATTCTTAATTGAGTATAAATCTACTTCTTCGTTCTTCCATTTTAAGCTAATTTTTACTGCGCGTGCAATTACTCTGTCCGTTTTTATTCCTCTAAATACATTTTTTGGGATGCCTATAAATATTTCTTTGAAAAAACCTACAATCATTTTGCCCATTTCTTTCAGCAAACTTTTCCATACTGCTAACGTACACATGCCTTTGGCTATTTCGAGCATGAACTTTCCAAACTTCTTATAACTCTCTTTTTCTTTTTTAATTATCTGCCAAATCAAAACAACCGCAACCATATTACAAAACCTGAACATCAGTATGCGGAGTTTGTTAAGCGGCTCAGACCACCCCATCGATTGCTTTATTCCCTCAAACATCCTATAGTCTGGAACAACGACCTTTGCATCGTCTCTAACCTCGCTCAACGAGCGCTCTAAAACTTCAACTCCGACTTTCTTTTCGCCATACCCGCCGGTTAAACTTCTGCGCGTGTCCACTTTAACCGTGTACGTTCTCGAAGGATGGCCCTCTGTTACTTCATAGCCTTCTTCAGGAGCCGAAAGAACCAAACAGCTAGTTGCATTGTTTTTGCCTCTTACTTCAAACACTTTCTTTTCCTTGCTGAACTTCGCTTTCAGCTCTCTTCCGCTTACAGTTGCTTTTTTCCCGCAGATTTCCATTACGATGTTTGCAGGGGGCCCTTCTATTCCCGTGATAATAAACCCAAGAACAAAGAACGTGAGCAGTGCTTCTCCAAACGGATTCTTCAAAAAGAATCTCGTAGTCCCTCGGGCTCCAAGCCAAAGGCTTCCGCTGAGCGGATAGCGCTCCCTCCAAGGTAGTCCCTGCGGCTTGCTGGGGAAGTTCGGCGTATAGCCTCTTCTTTGAAACGTCTGCTTTGCAGTTATTCCATTTGCCATTGTTCACTTCTTCTACTTCTTTTTATCATCCTCAACCTTGAAATCCGCGTCGTAGACGTTTCCGTTTCCGCCTGCTCCGCTTCCTTTTCCTTCGTTTGGATTTGCTCCGCCTGCGCCCGCGTTCGCTCCAGCTCCGCCTGCGCCTCCCATATTCGCTCCCGCCTGCTCATAGATTTTCGTCCCAACTTCCTGAAGCTTCTTCTTCAGCGCTTCGCTCTTTGCTTTAATTTCATCAAGCTTGTTTGCAGCAAGCGCGTCCTTCAGCTCTTTTGCGAGCTTCTGAACTTCTTCTCTCTGTTCTTTTGAGACTTTTTCTCCAAGCTCGCTAAGCGTCTTTTCCGAGAGGTAAGCAAGCGACTCGGCCTCATTCTTCATCTCAACTTCCTCTTTCTTCCTCTTGTCTTCTTCAGCAAACTTCTCCGCGTCCTTCATTTTGCTCTCAATCTCTTCTTTCGCGAGCTTGTTGGGCGCAGTAATCAACATCTTCTGCTCTTTGCCTGTTCCCATGTCTTTTGCAGAAACGTTCAGAATTCCGTTTGCGTCTATATCAAATGCAACTTCAATCTGCGGAACCCCGCGCGGAGCAGGAGGAAGTCCGACAAGCGAGAAGCGCCCAAGCGGAATATTATCCGCTGCCATTGCGCGCTCTCCTTGAAGCACGTGAATCTCAACCGTAGTCTGCGAGTCTGCGGCAGTTGAGAAAACCTGCGATTTCTTCGTTGGAATCGTGGTGTTCCTCTCAATCAGCTTCGTGAAAACTCCACCAAGCGTCTCAATTCCGAGCGAGAGCGGAGTAACGTCGAGAAGGAGAATATCTTTCACTTCCCCCGCAAGCACTCCTGCCTGAATTGCAGCTCCATAAGCAACGCACTCCATTGGGTCTACTCCATGCTCAACTTTCTTTCCAAACTGCTGTTCAACATAGCGCTGAACTACTGGCATGCGCGTGGGCCCTCCCACCAATATTACTTTGTCAATGTTCTTCGGCTCAAGCTTCGCGTCCTTAAGCGCGCGCTGAACAGACTCGCCGCAACGTTCAACTATCGGAGTTACGAGCTCCTCAAGCTTTGCGCGCGTGAGCGTGTGCGTAAAGTGCTTCGGTCCGCCTGCATCTGCTGAAATGAACGGCAAGTTGATTTCGCTCGAAAGAGTTGTTGAAAGCTCAATCTTTGATTTTTCTCCAGCTTCCCTCAGCCTAATCATTGCAGTCTTGTCGTTCTCCAAGTCAATTCCGCTCTCGCGCTTGAACTGGAGCACAAGATACTCAACGATTGCGTTGTCCATATCCGTGCCTCCAAGCTGGGTGTCACCGCTCGTTGACTTTACCTCGAAAACATTGCCTCCGAAGTCCATTATGGTTACGTCAAGAGTTCCGCCTCCCAAGTCAAAAACGAGAATTTTCTGGTCCTTCTCAGTTTTATCCAAACCATAGGCAAGCGAAGCTGCAGTCGGCTCATTAATTATCCTAACAACGTCCAAACCTGCAATCTTTCCCGCGTCCTTTGTTGCCTGCCTCTGGTTGTCGTTAAAGTAAGCAGGAACAGTAATCACGGCTTTTTCAACTTTATCTCCAAGGAAAGCTTCTGCATCGCGCTTGATTTTCTGCAGAATGAACGCAGAAATCTCTTGCAGAGCATACTCCTTTCCGCCAACCTTGTATTTGTAGTCCGTTCCCATCTTTCTCTTTGCAGCAGCAATAGTTCCTTCAGCGTTCGTTACTGCCTGCCTTCTCGCGGGCTCTCCTACGAGCAGCTGCCCGTCTTTTGTAAACGCAACGTAGGAAGGAAACGCTTTTCCTGCAATTGTTGTTCCTTCTGCGCTCGGTATTAATACTGGTCTTCCTGCTTCCAAAACCGCAGCCGCAGAGTTCGAAGTTCCCAAGTCAATTCCAATTATTTTCATATTCATACACCTCTACTCAATTTTTCTATTCTTTCTCTCCGTCTTCCTTCTTTTCCTCTTCAACTTCCTTCTCATTCTTCTCTTCTTTTTTACAAACACTAACCAGCGCGTGCCTCCGAACCCAGGGGGCACATCCCCCTAGGTTTCAGGCTCCTCCTTAACCCCCTCTTTTTCTTCTTTTTTACAAACACTAACCAACGCGTGCCTAATGATTCTTCCATTCATTTCATAGCCTTTCCTAAGCACGCGCAGAATTTTTCCGTCCGTCTCGCTTTCATCTCCTTTCTCGCAAAGCATCACTTCATGCTTCTCCAAATCAACTTTCTTTCCAAGCGCATCAATCTCGCGCACGCCTTCAGCGCGCAGGGCATTCGCAAGCTTCTCCTGAATCATATACACTCCTTTTTTCACTTCCTCGCTCGCCTCGCTTTCCTCAAGCGTTTTCACTCCAGCTTCAACGTCGTCAAGCGCAGTAAGAATGTTGGCAACTGCTTCTACCCTTCCAGCGCTCTTCAGCTCGTTTTTCTCCTTTTCAACGCGCTTCTTGTAGTTCTCAAACTCCGCCTGCAAGCGCTTGAGGTGGTTTGAAAGCTCCGCGTTTTCGCGCTTCAGATTTTCACAGCATTCGCACTGCTCGGCAGAAGCATTTTTGCCTTCCTCGCGTGCTTCTTCCCTCTCTTCCTTACGCTCCTTTTCTTCCATTTCGCCCATTTCTTCCTTGTTTTCATCTTCTTCCATTTTTCTCCCTCGCTTTTTTCAACGCCTTCATAAACTCCATATCAATCTGCTTTGCCATTTCTTCAAACTCGCGGAACATACTTTCAACTTCAGTGCGCATTTCTTCAACAACATCTTCAACATTTTCTCCGCGCAAATAGTAGCGCGTTCCTTCTTTCACGACAACTCCCGCGCGCTCCAGTCTCACAAGGTGGTGAATGCACGTAATTCTGTTTATTCCAGAAACTCTTGCAAGCTCCGAGCTTCCAACTCCGCGCTCTTTCTCTTCTGCAAACTCGCGCAGGAAATTTCTGAAAACTTCAACAACTGTCTTATCCGTATCCCGCCCAGAAACTAAATTGAGCATTCTGCAGAGCTCTTCCACTTCGTCTGCTTCACGCTCGCGCTCCATAAGCGTTTGCTTGCTCTCGCGCTTTTGCGCGCTTCGCAGAAGAATTCGCCCCACCATGGCTAATATTATGGAAGAAAAAGTATTTAAATGTTAATATGATGTTAACAGTTACTTGCTTTTTACAATTCTGCAGTTTCCCTCTATGACCTTGGAGTTTGGCACAGGTATTTTTGCCTTTCCGTCGTCTACAACTACGTTCATCAAGCCAACCTTCGAGACGATTCCTTTCACGCCTTCCACTTCAACCGCATCTCCTTCCCTAAGCATTTTTGAGTTGCGTATGAATACTCCTGCAAACACATTTGGAAGCGAGCTCTTAACGCTGAAGAACAGCGTAAGGAATACAAAGAACACGGTTATTACTGCCGCGCCGCCGACTATCATAGTTAAAAGAACGGTTTGGAAACCCAACTGCGTGAGCGCCATAGTTAGAATTGTGAGATACACAAAATACTTGGTGCCCATCGAAATAATAGTGGATGGAAGGAACTCCGCTCCGCATTCCGCAAACAGGTTGTCGAGCCCGGTGCTGTGTGTGAACAGCCTTATCAGGTCTTCAAGAATTTCCGCAATCATGCTTCCTATTACTAATACCAAAAGTGCTGCAACTACATTCGGGGTGTAAGCGAGAACGTTCTCGGTTAAGGTAGACATGCGCGAAATGCCAAGCTGTTCAAAGATGAGCATGAGCGCAACAAGATAAACCAAATACTTCAGCAGTTTGCTTGCTATTTCCATGAAGCTCAAGTCAACTCCAATCATCTTGGCTCTCTCCTCTAAGCCCGACTGCCTCACCATTCTATGCAGTCCAAGTTTCCTCAATACTCTCCTAGTTGCATACTCTACGAATGAGCCAATTGCCCAGCCTGCAATAAGTATGATAATCGCCCCAATAAGCGCCGGAACATAAGCTGCCACCTTCTCGGCAAGTTTGGATACTCCATCGAAAATAACCGACTGCGGGTTGCTCAGCAAATTTGCAAAATCCATTTCAATCACTCCTGTTTACTCTTCATTCCCACTGGTTTAAATACCTTTTCTCTTTCTCCTTTCTTTCCCCTATTCCACAAGCTCTGCCACGAGCTTATTAACTCCTTTCTCAACTGTGCAGTGTATCTTCAGTTTGCCTTCCTCTACTTTATACGAAACTTCATTTCCATTAAACGTTACCTTCAATACATCGCTGAGCGCAATGCCCAATTGCGCATCTATTTTTTCGCCCATATTTTGTATGTCAACAACAACCTCCCTATTTCCCAGCTTTACTTCAACGTTCAGCGCGTTGGAGCCTACTCGAATATTCCGCAGTTCAAAGTTTTTCCATCCAAGCGGGATAGAAATGCAGGCTTCAAGCTCCTTCCCGTTCTTCGCCTCAACTCCAAACACTCCTCTTACTACTGCCTCAACAAATGCAGACGCAGACCATCCCTGAACACTGCACGATACTGGGAGTGCCAGCGGCTTCTCGCCGTTTATCACTTCGCACAAATAACCAAAGTTTTCCCGCCTAAGAAGCTTGCAGTTCTCCAATATCTTAAAGCCAAGCGGTCTGCCCTCGCGAATCAAAAAGCGCGCCAACTGATATGAAATGAACGGCCAAACTGCTCCAGCCTGATAATCGCCCGCGTGATAATTCCGCTCTCGTTTTGAAATGGTTCTGAGGCCATAGCAAGCTCGCGGTATGAATTCTTCAGAAGTGAGAAGATTCGCGGTTTCCTCCGCGTGCGCGTATCCGTTATACAATAATATGGGCAGAAGATTGCACGAGCGGACGTTTACGCGCAGGAACTTGTAATTGAGCAAATCGCAGTAGAATCTTCCATTCCAAAAGTCCTCTTCAATTCTCTGCTTAAGGTTGTCTGCAGTCTCCTTAAGCTCTTCCGCTTTTGCCGCATCTCCGTATACTTCGAGGCATATATCCGCGAAGTCTTTCAGAGCTGCAACCGTCTGCACTTGAATCTCAAGCGGAAAACGCTTGTTTCTGCTTACCATATGGACGCGCCTCTTGCTGTTCCTGCTGAGCCAAACCATAATTCGATGGAGCCAGCTTTCCTCCACCATTGCAGATTCCACGCGGTCGTCCCAATCCATCCAGGATGTTTCAGCCAAATAGCTTGCGCTTCCGCTCGGCACCAATCCATACTCCCTTATTTTCCTCAAAATCCAGTTGGCCGCCTGCTCTATATTTCCCCGGTTGTCTTTCAGGAACAGCGAGTCGCCGGTAAATTTCCAGTACTCATTTAGGGCAATGAGGAGCAGCGAGTTTGCGTCCGCAGTTGCATAAGATGGATTCATTGAAAGCGATTCGCCAATTTTTCCTACAAAATACTCATGAAGCACGCGCCCCTGCTCTTCAGCATTTACTTCGTTATCCTTCTTTCCCAGATGGGTAATCAGGAATTGGAGCAGTTCCTTTGCAAACTTTGGCTCTATATATGAAATTGCGCTGGAAACAGTCAGGGAATCCCGCCCAAAGGGCCGGTCAAACGTTGGGAATCCTGCTGCGAGCAGTTTTATCTCCTGTCCAAACACCCTCATTTTCATCTTAAGCTGCCAAAGATCGGCAAGCGCAAGCAAAAAGCACTTTTCGAACTCCTTATCCTCGCAAACAAGAAGAGGGGAGGATTCCAAGTACTTAAGCAGGTCATTCTTCCGCGCTGTATAAATCTCTTCGTACGTCCTTTCCTTCTTTTTCTCACTCTTTTCTTTTTCTAGGAAGAAGAAATGCCCCTCAATAACCTTTCTTCTGGCCTTCACTTCCCATTCAAAAATGAACGTCTTCTTTAAAATTTTCCAGCTTTTGGGCTTCTCAGAAAATTGAAAAACTAGGGCGTGCTTAGAATCTTCTATTCTAAACTCATTATCCTCTGCATCCAGCAAGGGAATCTCGCTAAGCTTTGCCAGGTGCTTAGTCCTCAAAGAGCGTTCGATTTCCAGCTTGTGCTTCCAGTCCGAGCCAACTTCCCACCTAACCGCCACTGAACGTTTCTTTGGATTTTCAATTTCAATTCGTTCTATAAATGAAGCTTCTTCGAGCGCAGCAATCTTTTTTCTTCTTATTTCACAGTCAGTTTTTTCAATCCATTCATTAAAAATAGGGCTGTTCACAAATTCGATTGGCTGAAAAAGGCGGTCGTCAATGCTTACTATATCTTTGCTCACGCACCTGTGCTCATCTACAAATACTCCATTGCGCGAGTCAATGAATTTCTTTATTCCCGCAACAGCGAATTTCTTCTCCTCTTCCTCTTGCCCATGGATGTCTCCATTCCACGTAGAAGAAATTAACAACCGCTCTCCGGCGTTCACCGCCACCAGTTTATCACTGCAGCCGTGTCTACTTTCTAGCTCCTTCATACACTTTCACTAGCTCCTTAATCATTTTTTTAATTGAAAATCTTTCTTCAACTGTTCTTCTTGCATTAAGCCCTATCCGCTCGCATTCTTTTTCATCATTTATCAAGTCTCTAATCCGGTTTGCAAGCTGTACGTAATTATCTGGTTCAATCATAACTCCGTTTTCTCCGTCTCTTATTATTTCTGGGGTTGCCCCGCTGTTTGCGCCTATTACAACTTTTCCTGCAGCCATGCCCTCAATTGTCACCAATCCAAACGGTTCGTCGCTCGAAGGGTGCAGAACCAAATCCGAAGCCGCATAAAGTGCAGGTATCTCTTCGTGGTCAAGTACTGTGCCTATCACGCAGTTTTCCTCTATCTTATAGAGCCTTGCAAAATCTTTGACTTTTTTAATTGCCTTCTGCCTAATTGGGTCGTATCCATAATTTCCTCCGCTGAAGAACCACTTGAACGCGAGCCCTTCTTCCTTCAGAAGCGAAAGCGCCTTCATAATCGTAAAGAAGCCTTTTCTTGCCTGAATCTCGCCCTTTGAATCAACTGCGCGCATGGGCGAAACAAATAATTTTTCTCCCGATTTCACGCCCAATTTTTCCTTTATCTTCTTGTCTTCAATTCCGGGCTTGAATCGAGTGGGGTCAACGGCGTTGTAAACTACCTTGATTTTGTTAACTTCCCCGCCATGCTCGTATATATCCGCAGCGCACACCTTGCTTACTGTAAGTATGCGGTTCCAGTGAAGTTTTGTCAAGACAAAGTATTGAATGTCAGTGCGCCCCAGGTCGTGGTCGTGCATCACAATCGGCACGTTGTTTTCCATGGCCACCCTATAAAACGCGAGCGTGTGCGCAACAATGTACGCCTTGAAGATTCCGTGGGCGTGAATTACGTCTATCTTGTGCTTTTTTATTATGCCTGAAAGGAATTTCACGAGCTTTTCTTCAAGCTCCCTGCTCTCCATTTTCTGCTCAAACCGGTTCATGAGCGAAGTTCTATATACTATAAGCCCCTTTCTTTCTTCTTCAACGTCGGGCATGCCAGGGTACGCTCCCGTGACAATAACGCAGTTATGGCCTTCTTTCGCCAGCGCCGTACCTATATAATTCATCAAGCTTTCGTTTCCTCCCATGACGGGAAGATAAAACCAGTACGATTGCAGTACATTCATATACCCACCTTTTTACAGATTCATTTATTAAGTTCGCACGCTTTTTAATCTTGTGGTGATTTTTTGAATACGAGCGAGATGCTTTCACTCTTCAGGGAGCTCGGAAAAACTGCTCAATCCATAATTGGCGACGAAAAGAACAGAATCAGCACTTCTGAGCGAAACTCACTGGGGCAGATATCCATCAAAGCAGATTTGGAAATCGAGCGCGCGGTGAAGAGAAAACTTTTGCTTCTTAATCATTGGCTCATTACTGAAGAGGAGATGGAGAAAAAAAACGAAGGCGCCGAGTACATATTCGTGATGGACCCTCTTGACGGTTCGAAGAACTACGCCCACGGCTACTCTCCCTACTTTTTTGGGATATGCGGAATGCGCGCAAAACCCTCGCCCACGCTTGCAGACATCGAAGTTTCCTATGCGCGCAATCTTCTTACTCACGATGAATACTACTCGCTTAAGGGAAAAGGAGCGTTCCTAAACAAAAAGCAACTGAATCCAAGCGCAGTGAATAACGACGAACTGCTCTTTGCAGTAGACCTCGCAAACATTGCGAAAGCAGAGCGTCGCAGCAGAATATGCGAAGGGCTTTTCAAGCTCGGCTTCATCCGAATCAGCGGCGCCTGCATTGCAGACATGTGCCACGCTTCAAGCGGAGCACTCGATGCTTTCGTAGACACGCGCAATTTCATGCACATCACGCATGCTTCCGGCATGGCGATTGCCTTGGAGTCTGGAGCAATAGTCACAGACGCAGACGGAAAGCGATTCAATGCTCCGCTCGCGCAGGATACGCGTGCTTCAATAATAATAGCAAAAAACAAGGAGCTCCACAAAAAAATAATGGAGCTTATCTCGTAGCTGTTTTTGCTTCTGGTTTCTTTTCGTCGTTTGCAGCTGCGAGCTTTGCAGCATTAATTGCCGTTCTGCGCTCGCTCATCGCGTTTTTCAGCTCATAAGCCACTTCTTTAAGCCCAAAAATCTTCATCGTAGCATTCTCAAATTCCGGAGTTGCCATGAAGCTGTGGTCAAACCAAACTGCATCAACTGCATTTTCAATAATTTTCTTTTGCTTCCCTTCGCTTTTTTCATAAGCATAAGCCAACGTCAGTTCTGCTCGCCTCTTTTCATTCTCGCTTTTCTTCTTATCCAGCAGGCAGAGAATAAGCGAACTTATCTGCCCACACTCAATATTCCTAAGCAAAGCAGAAAAATCATCCGGGAGCGCGCCGCCTTCGCCATGTGCATCAATAGTTTGAAGCTTCCTAAGCGTTTTGATTTTAATTTCGTCGCTGCATTTTATGCTCAAAAGATCGTTTATAAGCGCCATGCATTCCCTAATTCTTTTGTCTCTTCTCTCTATTGACTTAACATAACCCTCAGTCGTTACAGCTGCATCTTCCCCAATTCCGCGCATACCTGCAATAGCCTCATTCGCCTTGTTATTGCATTCTGCATTCATTTCAATGCTATTGATCAAACTGTCAATTTTGAAGCCGGTATATTTTTCAATAAATGACTCTAGTTCTAGGGTATTAATTTTGTATTTTTTCCCTCTAATCAGCTCCTTCCTTGCTTTTTCAAGGTCGTCTGCAGAATGCACATGCGTTTCTGGAAAAGTCCGAACTGATTCAATGTATGCGTCATGAATGTCAGCTATTATCCCCGCTTCTACTCCGGGCGCTGCATACGACGCAGTAAGCATAGAAAAAAGTTCTTCGGCAGTTTTCTTGCGCTTTTCTTTTGCTTCTTCCGGATTAGAAAGAATTTTCAGCGCTTCTGAAACTTTAGCTCTCCCTCCTTCAAGTTCGAGCCCTCCGTTTTTGAGAAAATTCTTGTAATTGTCGCTCATGTCCATTCTGCCACCCCTTAAAGCATGCGAGAATTAGCATAAATATAAGCGTCTCCTCCTTTTTATACGTTTGGTTTTTTCTGTACTCTACTAATCTAATAACTACTGCAAGCTCTAACTTCCAAGCGCAAGGTCTTTCATCGCACCAGCTGTGTTTTCTATTACAAACGCAACAATCGCGCATGCAACCAGGAAAGCGACTCCAAGAATCGCGCAGAGCGCGAGCAAAACAAGCCACATTCTTCTATTCTCCCGTTTATGAAGCTGAAGTTTGTAGATAATGCCCGCGAACGCGAAGAAAACGAGCGCTCCAGCAAGTGCAATTCCCGCGAGAATCATCTTTGAAATATCGCGCATGCTCTGGTCAAGTTTCTCCAGCTTCTCCACCGCGCTCGTAGTATTCTGCGCGGCAAAAGCTATCGGCAGAAGAAGCAGAACAGCAAACAAAACTACGAGAAGTTTCGCGCGCATGCTCTTCTTTAGAGAACGAAACCTATTTAAAGCAATTCCGAGCAATTATACTCTCTACATCAATACGTTAAATTCTACTTGGAGGTTTTACTATGAAGATTACAATACCCGCTCTTGTCGAAGGAGGGAAAGCAACAGCCGGCCCACCTTTAGGCCCAGCGTTGGGACCAATGGGCGTGAACATCGGCTCTATTATTGCGAAAATCAACGAGAAGACAAAGGATTTCGCCGGAATTACTGTTCCAGTTAAAGTTATCGTAGACAAGGACACAAAGGAATTCGAGATTGAGGTCGGAAGCCCGTCTGTAAGCGCGCTTTTGAAGAAAGAGCTTAACATCCAGAAAGGCTCAAAGCTGAAGGACGAGAAAGTCGGAGACGTTTCGCTTGAGCAGATTGCAAAGCTCGCGAGAATGAAAACCGACGGCTCGCTCGGAAAAACAATGAAAGCAAGAGCAAGCGAAATTCTCGGAACATGCTTGACAATGGGAATTACATGCGCAGGAAAAGACCCGCGCGCAGTAATAAAGGAAATAAAAGAAGGCGCGCACGACGCGGTGCTGAAGGAGTAAGTTCCTCAGCATTCCTTTTCTTTCTCTCAGTATTCCATAAGTTTAAATACTACTTCTTGCCATCAATAGAATTCACTAAAACGGAGGCGAACCCATGGCGAAATCAATAGTAATTCCACACGCACGCGCAGTAGCTGAAGGAGCGCATGCACTCAAGAGAACCCGCGAAGAAACTTTGAACAGCAGCTACAGATGGGATAGATCCGCGCTCATTCCGCTCCTATTCTTTGAACGGCTTCTTCCTGCTGATAGACTGAAATTGAAAGAGTTTCTTCCTGCATATACTGGCACAGTTGTGGGCTACCGAACGGACGGAAAACCAGCAGGAAAATCGCTTGAGTCAACAGACCCTAGAACAGGCAGAAAAATAATCCTTGAAGGAATTCCCTCCCACGCGTTCGTCTTTGATGACGAAGGAATAATAAGCCGTGAAGTAAATCCCCAAAAAACCACCCGCGCGCTTGTTTTCTCAATCGACCCAGTTGCAATTGACGATCAGGGGCGCATGGCAAGAGACAAAGACTACTGCCCAATTCCGCTCTACCACACAACGCTTGAAAAAGACAGAACTATCTTCACTCCCCTCAAGCCAGACTGCGTGCATGTTGAAACGCTCTTCGGAGGCTGGGGAGTTCCAAACTGGTCCACGGGCATTTCATTTTGTCCATCCAGTGAACGAGCAAGCAAAGCAGTCTACTTTAAAGTGGACGGCAGTTCCTCCTATGTAGGTCTTGCAACCGTAAGCAATGGCGCCTTTGACAGCTGTTATATCGATGCATCATACGAAGGAGACCAGTACGCAGGCGTGCTTATTGCAAAACTAGCATTTTAATGCTGGAAACACTTATTTAAACCCATTAGTTGCTCAGAAATCCAGCCAAACTCACTCCCCTTATTCTTTTAAATACTACTGCAAAATATAGTAGCATGGTTAAGCTCAAGCTCGCACTCGTGGTTTTTCTCCTCCTCGCGCTCTCTTTCTTTTCCTTCGCGGCGAGCGAGAAATGGCGCTTTGAAACCGAGAACTACATCTCCTCCCAGCCTGCTCTTTCCAGCGGCTTAATTTATTTCGGCTCTGCTGACGGAAGCGTCTACGCAGTCGATGCAGCGCGCGGAACATTAACCTGGAACTACTCAACGCGCGGAGAAGTTCTTTCAAGCCCTCTCATTGCGAACAATTTGGTTTACATTGGCTCGAACGACCACTATCTCTACGCGCTCAACGCCCAAACTGGAAAAGAAGAATGGAAGTTCAAAACGAGCGGGCAGGTAACTACAATGCCTGCGTTTGAGGACAACACAATTTACACAGTTTCTTCAATCGGAGACGTTTACGCTTTAGACTCAGGAACTGGAGCACAGCTTTGGAAATACACAGTTAACGGAACCATTTATGCTTCGCCTCTTGCTTCTGGAGGAAAAATCTACGTGGGCGCGAGCGACGGAAACCTATATGCAATAAGCGCTTCAACCGGTTTGCTCGCCTGGAAGTTCAAGGCAAACGGAGCAATCTGGAAATCTTCCCCGTCAATTTCCAACAGCCTAATTTACTTTGGAGCGAACGACAATTTCATTTACGCAGTTACTCCCTCAGGAAATTTGCGCTGGAAGTATGAAACAGAAGGATGGGTTGCTTCAAGCCCGCGCGCATTCGGCTCAAATCTCTACGTGGGCTCGAACGACGGCTTCGTGTACACGTTTGAAGCTGCAACTGGCAAGCTTCTCTGGCAGTTCAAAACAGGCGACGCAGTTCAGAGCGCGCCCACGTTTGCAACAATCTCCGGAGGCGTTAAAGTAGTCTACATTGGCGGAAATGACGGCTATATTTATGCGCTTCAAGAAGACGGCAAACCGTTGTGGGCTTATAGCATTGGCGACTGGGTTTCTACTCCAGTAATAAAGGAAAACATGCTCTACGTTACTTCACGCGACGGCGCGCTTCACGCAGTTTCTTCGCTTTCATGCGAAATCACAAGCCCAAAACAAGGCTCTTCGCTCGCTTACGATACTCAGCTTGAAGGAACTGCCTACGGAGACCGCGGAATTCAGGCAATCTACGTGAAAATTGGAGACGGAAGCTGGTCGCGTCTTCCAGCCGCCGGAATAGCATGGAAATATCCATTTGCGCTTTCTTCGCTTCCATTAGGAACAATTTCAGTTTCCTGCAAAGTAACCGACAACAACGGAGTGGAAGAAACTTCCCCCTACTCAACAATAACCTACCAGCACGTTGCTCCCGAACAGCTTCCAAAAATGTTTATCAACTACCCTAAATCAACTTCAATCGGCGGACTAGTTGAAATTACGTTTGCGGACCAGGCAACCGCGCCAATTTCAAACGTAACTGTTACGCTTCCAAGCGGAGAGCAGTTAAGCTCAAACGACAAGGGAATAGCGAGATTCTATGCTCCGGCTCAGCGCCCCTTGCTCATAAATGCAACACACCAGAACTTCGCTCCGCAAACTCTTGAAATAGCGGTTGAAACTACGGACAACACAATGCTCTTCATAGCTGGAGGAGTCGGAATAATCATCCTTTTAGTCCTAGTTTTCCTGAAAATGAGGAAGAAGGAAGAAGGAAAAGAGGAAGCTAAGAAGTGAGCGGAATGAAAAATCTCGCGCCCAAAATTACGCGCCAGCGTCTTCTTATCGAGGGTTTTTATGCGCGTTCAGTCAGCAAAGCAACACTCACTGCATACTTCGAGCAAATTACGCGCGCACTCAAA
>JBDROI010000044.1:0-2709 GCA_043810245.1 Microcaldota archaeon | reverse complement strand
GAGCAGGCGCGCCTAGGAGACGTAAACCTGAAGGCTCCTGAGCTCTACAAGGAAAAAAGCAAAGACATAGCCGAAGTGAAGGAGAAGATTGAGAAAACAAGCGCAGAAAAGCAGGCAATCCTGCACATGATTGAGGAAATTGAAACAAAGAAGACGAACATATTCATCAACACGTTCTACGTGGTCAACGACAACTTCAAGCGTCTGTTCAATTACATTTTCAAAGGAGAAGGAACTCTCATCCTCGACAATCCTGCGCTTCCTTTTGACGGCGGCCTGCACATACGCGTGAAGCGCGACATTGACAAGCGCGAGAAATATCTTGAGAGTCTTTCCGGAGGCGAAAAATCACTCCTTGCACTCCTATTTATTTTCTCGATTCAGCTTTACAAGCCAGCGCCTTTCTACCTTCTTGACGAAGCAGAAGCCGCGCTCGACAAGGAGAACAGCAAAAAGCTCGCGGAGCTTCTCAAGAAGATGTCAAAAGAAACGCAGTTCATAGTAGTCTCGCACAACGATGCAGTGATTTCTGCTGCAGATGTCGCGCTCGGAGTTGCAATGACCGATCAAGGTTCAAAAGTAGTGGGGATTGAGCTCGTATGCAGGGACATGGAAAAGGAAAAAGAGGAAGCAGCGGAAATGACCGCCTAAAGGAATTTTTTGCGCACACAGAAGTTGACGCGCTCCTTTTAATTAACAGCGGTTCCGCGCATACTCCAGATGCAAACTTCTTCTACTACTCGGGCTTCAGCATCGCGGGCTCTGCGCTTCTTGCAACGCGCGAAAGCAAAATTCTCTATACCTCCCAAATCAACTATTCATATGCAAACGAAGTTGCGGACTGCGAGGTGCGTATTCTTTCCAACGGCTTGAAAGACGTACTCGCGGAAACGAAAACTCTCTCGCGCGTTGGAGCCAACTTCAATTTTCTCAACGTAAACACGTTTAAAAAGCTCTCGCGTGAACGAAAAAAACTCGTTGACGTTGGAAAAGAGATGGAGCTTCAACGCATGATAAAAGATGAAAGCGAACTCTCGCTCATGAAGCATGCAGACTCAATCACGCGCAAAATTTTCGAAAGCATAGAAGTGCGCGCAGGAAGAACCGAGCGCGAGATTGCAGAAGAACTTTCAATTTTGGCTCTTGAAAACGGCGCTCGCAACGCATTTCCGCCAATAGTTCTTGCAGGAAGCAATTCGCGGTTTCCGCACGGCGAGCCTTCTTCATCAAGAAAAGTGCGCGCAGACGAAATGGTGCTCATCGACTACGGCGCGCGCTTTGAGAACTACTGTGCAGACATGACCCGCTGTTTTTTCTTGGGTGCATGCAAAGAAGAGCGCGCAGTCTACGAAAAATTAAAGGAAATCAGCGCAAACATCGCCTCAAAATTGTGCGTAGGCATGCGCGCAGAAGAAGTGCGCGCAATCTCTGCACGCGAGGTGAAGCGCGCGCGCTTGCCCAAAATGATTCACAGCATAGGGCACGGAATTGGCTTGGAAGTTCACGAAGCCCCCTCACTCAGGAAAAGCTCAAAAGACATTTTGGGAGAAGAAGCAATGCTCACTCTCGAGCCCGCGTTCTACGGAAAGAATTTCGGCGTGCGCTTCGAAAACGTTTACAAGCTTGGGGAGAAGGAAGCGCGGTTAATCTAGTTCTTCTGAGTGCAGCAACTTTTTTAAATTAGTGATCCCTTAAATATACTCTCTTCAGTTAAACTTCAGGTCTTGCTTTTGCAGGAGGTTTCTAACATGATTTGCAACGACGCTTCGTTGCAAAGCTTTTTGGAAAACAGGAGGTTTTCAAAATGAGAATTGTAATATCAGACCCTAAAACAGGAAAAAGCTACCAGGCAGAACTGCCTGCTGAGAAAGAAAGCTCGCTAGTCGGCTTGAAGATAGGCGATGCAATGGAAGGCGCGCTTGTCGGAGCAGCCGGCTACAAAATGCAAATTACCGGAGGAAGCGACAAGGAAGGCTTTCCTATGCGCTCAGATGTTTCCGGAACTCGCAGAATACGTATACTTATTGCAGGCAAACCCGGTTTCAGAGCAAAAGAGCACGGAATTAGAAAAAGAAAAGCAGTCCGCGGAAACGTTGTCAGCGACGCAATTGCACAGCTTAATACTATAATAACTGAAGCAGGCGCGACTCCGCTCGAGCAGATTTTCCCGCCAAAGCCGAAGAAAGAAGGCGAGAAGAAGGAAGAGAAGGGCAAGGGCGGAAAGAAAGCGAAGAAGTAGGCGTTTGAATGTTTTCCAATATACTGGTTGCACTCGACGGCTCAAAGAAGTCTTTTGAAGCGCTCGACATAGCGCTCGAATTTGCGCAGAAGTTCAATGCAAAGCTGAGCGCAATAAACGTCGTCCAACCCGTTATCTGGACCTCAAACCCTGCAGACGCGGTCAAGCTTGAAGAAAGCATGTGCAAATTTCAAGACGAAACTCTTGCGCGCGCAGAACGACGCGCAAAGGAAAAAGGAGTAAAACTGCGCGCACTGAAGGCGCGCGGATACCCCGCTGACGAAATTCTCAACGAAGCAAAAAACTCGAAAGTCGATTTGATAATTATCGGAAGCCGAGGCTTATCCGGAATTGACAAATTCCTTCTTGGAAGCACTTCCGACAGAATTGTACAACATGCTTCCTGCAAAGTATTCATCGTAAAATAAACGGTTGGTTTTTTGGCGCAAGCAGAATTAAATATTGGATTG
>JBDROI010000043.1:0-13383 GCA_043810245.1 Microcaldota archaeon | reverse complement strand
ACCTTCTTTTCCACCCCTTGCGTTTTCCTCCCGCCAACCGCCCCGCCTTTTCTTTCGCTTCGTCTATCTCTCGTTTTCTCTGATTTTCAATATTCACGACTCCTTGGTCTATGCCTATCTCTGTCTTCGCGCCTTCCCCTTCCTTTTTCATATTCGTAACATACTTAAGAAAAGCTATAACTGTCTCATTTCCTTGTATCGGAATGCTGGCAATTGCAATCTTTTCAGTGGTTTTTGCGTGGTTGGTGTTGACTTTAAAGTGAACTTTCTCCTTCTCTTTTCCCGTCGGCGTTATGACTGCCTTTTTTATGGATTCTAAGTCTAGGGATGCAGGCTTCTTCTCCACTTCCTTGATTGTTTCGTGTTTTTCCCTTTCTTTAAATCCCATTTTTACGCCTCTTTACCTCTTTTTCTCCTTCTGTTCTTCTCTTTCCAGCATTTATTAGGAAACGCTGGTATTTAAGGGTTTTCTGCAGTTTATTTGCTTCCGCCTCAGTCCTCCTCCGCGTCTTTGACTTTGGAAACACATTCATCTCTTTCAGACCTAGCTAACTCACACAAGCTTGAATCTTTCATGTGAATTGCCATAGCTACATAGCAATCTGAAGCATAGTAGTTGTCTGTCCTACTGCAAAACGAAGGATCAGAACTGGAAATTGCAAGGGCAGTAAAACAATCATTTTTGTCAAGTCCATACAAACCGTGGCAATATGCTATCGATTCTCGCAGCAACTTTGCTGCGGATGCATTTGCATCTTCTACTACCTGGGGCGTGGCTGTGGTATTGCTAGTTTTTTCCTGCATTTCTGACTTCAAAGCAACGTTGCTAATGCACAAATCTCTATCGTGCGAATATAACGAATAGCATGGCGTAACATCAGTAAACGCAAGAGCTACCTCAAGCAAACACTCATCCTCATCACTACCCCCGCTACTAGAAATTCCCTTGCATTTTGCAATTTCGGAAAGAATTTCTTGCTCTCTGCTTAAATTTGCGCTCGCCGCAACTGCCGCGGTACCTGGTTGGGAATTGACATCCACAACGCATTTTTCTTCCTCAATCCCTATATATATTGAATTGCATGGTGCAACATTGCCAAATGCAAGCGCTACTTCGTACAAGCAACTGTCTCTTACGTCAGAATCTTTATTCTGTTTACATTTTGCTGTTTCTGCAAGAAGCTCCTGCTCTTTACTTAAACTTGGATTCGTAGGTGTAGAGCTGCAGGAGTTGCACTGCGTAGAAGGAGAATCGCTATTGCCGCTATTAGGTGTTTCAGGGCCCAAATAGCCCCCTGTATTTCCTATGCACCCTAAGAGAAGAACAGACACTCCAAATACCAGCAAAACACACGTCGAGAGCTTCATACTCTTCACCCCCTAATAGTTGAGCATTCTGGCCTATTTAATGCTTTGGATTTCTCGGAGTTTGGCGAGGGAGTTACTTCTGCCCTCTCTCTTCGAAAACTGTCGGTATTTAAGGGTTTTCTTCAAGCACTCTGCTTAAGGAGTGCGAGATTTTTCGACGTTAGTCGAATTCTTCGCCTTTGCGCGGCTTTCTTTTCACTGCCCTGAAAACTAAAAATACTGCGATGCCAATCAGTGCGAGAAGGAAGAGAACCGAGAAAAGAACAACTCCTGCTTTTACAGCGTCTTTTAGCTGGAGCCCGCTTTCAGGCGGCTTCGTATTGTTTGAACCCGGAACTGGTTTATCCTTTATGTCATCAAGCCCCCTGCCGTCGTAAGGGCAGTCCTTGTCGCCCACATAACTGCAGTCGGGGTCGCAGATGCCGTCGTCAAGAGCACTGCAGAAATTGTCTTCATCTTTTGCAGAGCAGTCGTTTGGGCAAGAAAAGATATTTTCATATTTGTCGCAGGTTCCGTTGCGGTTGCAGACTGCCAGTGGCAGGTTGGATTCTTCAAAAAGAATGTTATTTCCATGGACAACTCTTAGCTTCGTTGCATTCTCATTGAAACGCACTGCCAGCCAGCGATATGTTTTGTCTATGTCTATGGTGCCTCCAGGATCTTTATACATGACAAATTCTACACTAAAATTTACCTCCTCAATTATATTATTGTCTTTATCCAGCAGTTGGACTGCATAAGGTCCCCACGTAAAATCGCTCTGCCCGCCTATTCCTACATACATTTCATCCATGGTAATATTCTCAGGTTTACTAATTGTGAATTGAGTTACAACTACAACTTCAAGTGTGCTTCCAAGCATAACGAGAAAGCATAAGATAAAAACTATTTTTTTCATCATTCCGGACACCTCAAAACAGTCTCCAAATGTTTGAGACTTGGTTCATCATGATATCTAGGTTCTTGGGCATCGGCAAAGCCCATTATTGCCCTCCCCCCCAACGTATTATTATTTCCTTTGCAACAACGATAACAGTTTGGATATGGATTACATTCTTTACCTGTAATTACCCCACAAATTGCTCCTTCCCCATCATTATAGCAACAGTCCCCCTCCGGATTGCAACCGTATTCCTCTTTGAGCGGATTTGGTTGTGCATCACGACCACATCTCCAGCTGCAGTCGCAGTATTCGTCGCGCAAACCGAATTCATGGCCTAATTCATGAGCAGTTACTACCTCATATCCTCTAGATATAAAAACTGTGCCCTGATGTATAGAATAGCCTATTGTGCCATTACTAAAGATGTGGTGCTCGCCCATGCCGACTACAAAGTTATACTGCGTTTTATCCAATCCGACTTTAGTTTCGTTTAGTCCAAAAGCACGCATAGCACATCGTTCGATACTCTTTAAATCTTCTTCACTTCCTTCTGGATTTATCTCAAACTCGCAGCTTTCTGTTAATTTTGTTATTTTTATCTTATCCGTGCAGTTTGCAAGCGATGGCAACGTATCAATTAAAAACTCAGCTTGCTCATCAACTTCTTCGTTATATCCAATCATACCAGAGCGCCAGTTTACGGGTACAAAGACTATATGAAGAACAGATGGAGTGCATTTATTGGAGAGACAGACACTTTTTCCTGAGCACTGAGAATCGAACATACATGTTTGGTTGAGTTCTTTAATTATATCCAAGATTTCCTCCTGAAAGGAGTAAAGTTTTCCAGCAATAACACTTACAATATACCTCGTTTTAATGTCTCCAACCGTCTCTAGAAACGCGCCACTAATCCCTGCTTCGCTGTTTGCTTCGTAATACTTTCCGCCGCTCACATTAGCTATGCATTGAAGCTGCTCTCTTCCAAGCTTTGAGCGGTTGCTTTCGTCTGCAATATAGCCAACTACATAAGTCGGAACAGTCTTGTTCAAAAGAGCGTATTCCTGGGCAGTTTCGCAGGAGTCTCCTCCGCAAGTGTCAATCCCGTCGCTGAAAATAATCAGGTAGTGGCTCACGCTAGCGTTTTGCTCCGCCTTCTTTTGAAAAAACAAATAAGACATCTTGAGGCCATATTCAAGGGCAGTGCTGGTGCCAAAAAGATAGCCGCCGTAGTCATTCGGTCCGTAAAGATAGTGAAGAGAGCTCTTTGCACTGCCTTTGTTTGAGGTGAGGGAAGTGAAATCCAATACCCCACAGGAGCCGCAAGAGCCCCATGCACAGCCCCCAAGTTTCCCTATTGATAACCTAACTCCATCTGGGAATACATCAACTGCATCAATCGCTCCTTTCTTTGCTTCTTCTAAAACATTGCCCTGGCTCTGATTCCATGAAGCATCAATTATAAACATCAATTCCAGGTGTTCACCGCCTGTTCTTTTTGCATTGCATACGTGAAGCGTTTCATTACACCTTCCGCTGTCGCACTCAAAGCCATAGTTGCAGTAGCCATTGAGTGCAATGCAGTGCCGATCAAAACATTCTTCATAACTGTTGCACGCTTTGTCGGAGTTGCACTCTCTTTCTGTTTTAATCTGGCTTGCAGTGGCAGAAAAAACTAACAAAAACAAGCAAACAGCAATGGCTAAGAGAAGTTTTTTCAACCCCACACCGCAGGAGTTAGGAAAAGGAGAGAATTTAAAGATGGTGGTTTAGTTCGGCGGGCGCTGAACATGCATCGAACAGGGGAAAACTAATATATAATCTAGCTGAGAGTTAGTTCATCTGTTTCTGTTATTCTGTTATAGCAGTCTCGCAAAGCAGCTCGACTGCTACATACCAAACCAGCATCGTAATATGGCGTGTAGGCTGTCGAATTACTTTGCTGGTTTGCTATAGCGAGGAGGTATCATTATGCCGCTGAAAATAAGCGTTAAGAAAACTGATGTCGAGAAAGCTGAGGTAGACCTCGCGGTTCTCTGCTTGTTTGACGAGGAGCTTCCAAAATTCGCAAAGAGCTTGGATGCCTCGATGGGCAACGAGATAAGCGCGTGCATGAAGAGCGGGGAGTTTGGAGGAAAAGAGGCGCAAATAACTGTTTTTACCCCGTGTGGAAAGATGCCGGCTAAAAAGTTCATGCTCTATGGAATTGGCAAGAAAGAGGAGTTCAAGCTGAATATTGCCAGAAACGCTTCGGCGAACGCGCTCAACTACGCGCGCGCAAACTACTTGAAGAGCGTTGCATTTTCAACAGAGGTTTTTGCAAACCTTGATTTCTCTCCCAAGCCGCTCGCGCAGGCAATTGTCGAGGGCGCACTTCTTGGAGTTTATGATTTCAACAAGTATAAAACCGAAGACGCGGAAGATATTAAGAAGAGAGAAATCAGCGAGCTCATAATCTTGGCAAAAGACGGAAGCGAGGAACTTCAGCAGGGCGTTGAAACTGGAGAATGCACTGCAAACGCAGTGAATCTTGCGCGCGATGTTGCAAACGAATCCGCAAACCACATGACGCCTACGAAGCTGTCGGAAATTGCAAAAGAAGTTGCAAAAAGAAACAAATTGAAGTGCAAGATTCTTGAAAAAGACGAAATCGAAAAAATGAAAATGGGCGGGCTTCTTGCAGTTGCGCAGGGAAGCATTGAACCTCCGACGTTTACGATTTTGGAGTACGATTCCGGCTTAAAAGAAGCGGAAACAGTTGCTATTATTGGAAAGGGAATTACGTTCGACAGCGGAGGAATTTCCATAAAGCCGAGCAAGGATATGGAGCAGATGAAATATGACAAAAGCGGAGCGGCTGCTGTTCTTGGAGTTCTTGACGCAGCGAGCGCGCTCAAGCTTTCTGTTAACATCATTGGAATAATTCCCGCTACTGAAAATCTTCCAAGCGGAAGCGCTGGCAAGCCAGGAGACATAATAACAACGCTTTCTGGAAAAACCGTCGAAGTAATAAACACGGATGCTGAGGGAAGAATGATTCTCGCGGACGCAATTACGTACGCAGTTCAGAAGCATTCACCTAAAGTGATTATAGACTTGGCAACGCTCACAGGAGCCTGCGGAGTTGCTCTTGGAGATTACGCAATTGGCGCGCTCGGAAACAATACGCAGATGATGGACCGCGTGAGAAAAGCGGGCGAAATTTCTTATGAACGAGTTTGGGAGCTTCCTCTTTGGAAGGAATACGATGAGATGATGAAGAGCGATGTTGCGGATATTAAGAATGTTTCAAACACGGGCAAAGCAGGCACGATTACGGGAGCGGTTTTCCTGAAGAAATTCGTAGGCGAAACGCCCTGGGTCCACCTCGATATTGCAAGCACTGCTTGGGCGCAGAAAGACGCGGGCTATGTGAGAAAAGGAGCGACCGCAGTTGGCGTGCGCCTGCTGCTTCAAATGTTTAAGGAGTGGCCGATTAAAAAGCAGTAAATTTTCTATTTTTTTCTTCTTTACTTTTTCCTGAATAGAAGCGAAACTGCAATTGAGAGCGCGAGCAGTGCGCCTCCAATCAGAAGTATGACTATTCCCTGCCAGAGCATTGAACCGAAAATTGCATTTACTAAATCGATTGCAATTCCTTTTGCAATTGCAACAAATTCGGCAAGCGCGGGCTCGGGAGAAGCGATGCTCTTGATTGAGTTTGAAGCGAGCATGGGCACTCCAAACCCAAGAACAGATGTCGAGAGGCCTCCGAGTATGAGCGGAATTCCCACCCAGCGCCCGCCTGATTTCACTTCGTGGGTTACTATTCCGATGAGAATGATGAGCACAAGCGGAACCAACAGCGCAAGATCAGTAATTAGAATTCCGATTCCCATGTACCTGCGCCCTTCCTCCAACTGTTTTGAAATAGCTGGGTCTTTCTTTAGTGCTTCAGTTAGATCAACTGAATCTGGGACTGCTTTCGAAACTTCTTCCTGAAGCTGTGCTTTTATTAAGCTCGTGCTGTCTCCGCTTCCAACCATATTGCTGATTCCAAGTTCTTCTTTCATTTGGTCGCAGTATTCCTTGAACTGCGCCTGCTCGCAGAGCTTTTCGCAGTCTTCAAGAGTGTCACAGCCGAACTGCTGCATGATTTGGTTTATGCGCGGGTTTTGAGTTCTCAAGTCGTCAATGCGGTCGTTTATTTTCTCGCGCGCAACAACCTCAACTTCGTTTACGAGATTTTCCTTGAGCTCGCGGAGCGAAACTGTAAGCTCGAGCTTCTCCTTTTTGCTCGTCAAGTAGCCCAAGCCGTTGTCGAGAAGCGAGTTCACCTGCAATTTGATCCATTTAGTAGTTAGAATGCTGTCGATACGCTCCTTCATTTCGTCTTTGCTCATATCAATTTCGATGTTTGAGCCGACGTTTGATGCAACTGATTCAAGGTCTATGTTGTCTGCAATTCCGTTGACAATTGCATCTTGAAGCTTGCTGTATAACTTTTGGTTTTCAAAAGTTGCCTTGTAAACCTCTGGATTTAGAACAGTGCTTTTTGCATTCCATACCAAAAGCAAAATGGGAATGCTTACTGCAAGCGAGCCGGCAAGAGCCAAAAGAACCAAGAAGCGCGCAATTTTTAGAAGTGTTCCGATGAAAGCCATAACCTACCCCCAAAAGCCTGTTTAATAGTATGGTTTGGGGGGTAGAGTTTAATTACTTTTTGGAGTTTCATTTTTCTTTTCGCAGCCAACTTTATACTGCTCAAAGTAGTTCTCTGGAAGCGTAGTAATATCCTGCGCGCGCATCTTGACGATAAACTCGGGGGTTGGAATTTTGCCCACGCGCCACGTGTTTTTCAAGCCCTTAAATTCGCCCTTTCCGTTTGCGAGGGTATTAAAGAGTTCCCAAAGGAATGAAATCTGTTTGGTATTTTTTAGAAGCTCGGTTATATCCTTGCTGTGGAACACATTTCCGAGAAGCACCTCTATGTTTTCGCCTCGTATCGTCACCCATATTTTGCATCCAAAAATCAGCTTCTCCTTCTCTTCATGCTCCAAGCATAAGCATTGCGACTTGCGGAGCGCGTTCGTGATGTTGAAATGGTCCTTGAAGCCAAGAGTTCTAATAAACGTAATTTCCTTTTTCGCTTCGTTTATGCAGAGCATTCCGCGCTGGAGGTTGAAGTTTACGCACTCGCACGCGAATTCTTCCGGCGTAGCTACTCCTCTCTTCTGCTCGATTATTGCTTCTACGCTCGCAAGCGAAGGAGGCATATAAACGTCAGTGAGCTTCCATTTTTCTCCGGTAACTGCGCTTGTGAATTCAATTGTTGAAATTTTTTCCTTGTCTAGGCCGAATGGCTCAAGAAGGCGGTAGAAATTTTTCTTGCGCGTAATATAAAGAGAGCGGTGAATTTCTGCGTATATTTCTTCCAAGCTGAAGCGGTCGAGAAGAGGGAGCACTCGCTTAAAAATATTCCATTTAAGAGAGTAAGGCAGTTCTTTTATTTTCACTCTCGAATATTCGGGGCTTGCTGCAAGTTGCTCTAATGTTAGTCGTGCTGTTTTCATTGTTTTCACCGCTAATAATTACGAGGTTAGAGTATAAAAAGCCCTATGGTTTCGCGCCTTTGTAGTTAGGTTTAAATAGGCAGGATGAAGCATATACTATGGTGTGTTTATGCCAGTTGAAAAACAGAAGCCAAAAACTGAAGAAACATTTCGAAAAATCGAGCCTCTCCCTGAATCCAAGCTAATGCAGGAGAAGACGCGCGTAATTGGTTTTGGAGAAAAAAAGGAAGCCAAGAAAATTTTCAGTGCGTACAGTGAAATTAAATTGAAGGAGCTTTTCAACAAAGTTAAGGAAACTGTTTCTGAATTGGCGAGAGGAGAAAGATTTGGAACTGCGAAACCCGCGGCGGGCAAGGAAAGCTTCAATGATTTGCTCGGAAAAATGATGGGCGCAGAAGGAAGCAGGGAAAAGGAGAAAATGGCAGACATGCTCGCGGAAATATACTCAAACCGCCCAGATGTGCAGATGGAGCGCAAGCTTGAAGCACCGAAGAACACGGAATACGAATGGAAAGAGTAGAATTCGGCGAATCAGATTTAAAGCTTCTCTTCGAATATAGTGCGATGAAAATGCGCGGGTTTGTTCTGGTTTCTTCCATTCTGCTTATTCTTCTCTTTTCTCTAGCCGGTTGCATTACTCTCGAGCTGAACAAGCCTAATCCGAAGCTCGAAATAAACGCATGCACTTTAACGAACAACGGCTCAACATTCTACGCCGAAGAAGAAATCTACTTGAAGAACGAGGGCGGGAGCGGAACCCTTGAGGTGCGAGGAGCATTCATAGGAAGCGAGGGAAGCGCGAGACGCGAGAACAAGACGATTGAGCTTGAAAGCGGAGAAGAGCGCGTTGTGCGCCTTGTTTTTCCAGCAGATGTTCACGATACAGGAGTTTGCAGTGCAGAAGCCGAAGTTATTCTTTCTGAGCAAAATGTTGAAAGAATGGTTGGCTTGAAAACAATAGCGAGCGCGGAGAATGTTCATTCAAAAAATGAATTTGTGTGCCCAAGCTCCTGCGACGATGGAAAACCGTGCACAAGCGATTACTGCGGAAAGGAAACTGACTATAAGTGCAAGAACTCGGCGCTTAATGGCGAGCAGCCCGGGTGCTCTGAAGCAGTCGGTGCTTGCGGAAAGAGCGCGTGCTCGCTCGGGGTATGCGTTGTTTCAAATGTTTCAAACTGCTGCGGAAACGGAAAGTGCGAAGGAAGCGAAAATGTCGGCTCCTGCGCCCTTGACTGCAAGAGCAAACTAGACGTTTCCTGCGAGGTTCTCGACGAACTTATTCCAGCGCACGCGATTGTTGCTTCGAGCCTGAATGTGAGCGAAGCAAAATGCACAATAATAAATAATGACGACAGAAGCGCAAACATAGTGCTTACATCGGAAATCGCGGGCTGGAGCGATGAGTTCAAGAAAACGCTGAGCATCGCGCCTGGAGAAGAACGCGAAGTAGACCAGACGTTTACGTTTAAAGACAAATTCTTTTCGAACAATGAGCTTGCTCCGGCTACTGCAAACTTCAAAATCGAGCAGGAAGGACGAGTTGTTTTTGAGCAGTCAAAAGAGCTCGACATTGGAGCAAAGGGGGACATCATTTGGAGCTCTGAGGAGCAGTGGGATTTGGCGCCAACTATTGCAGTTTGGGTTACTCCGCATGACCCTTGCGTGGAGCAGGTGATCTCGCTCGCAAAAGAGAAGAAAGAAGACAGGGCGATGGGCGGCTATGTGGGCTATAGCTCCATGTATGTGAGCGGGCGCGAAAGCGAAACTTATGCACAGGCAGAGGCAGCTTACAAAGCAATTCAAGATTTGGGAGTTTCTTATGTAAACAGCTACATTTCGTTTACTCCCGGCGAATCCCAGCGCGTTCGCTTGCCGTGGGAGTCGGTTGAGCAGAAGAGCGGAAACTGCATTGACGGAAGCGTGCTCTTTGCTTCGGTTTTTGAAAATTTGGGAATGAATGCGCGCATAATTCTTGTGCCCGGACATGCCTTTGTTGGTGTTGAAAGCTATGATGGAAGCAATAAGTATCTGTATATAGAGACTACTCTTCTTGGAACGAATAGTTTTGAGGATGCTGTCGATTCTGCTGCAAGCACGTTCAATGAATATAAGAATACTGACGAGATCATGGCAATTGACATAAGCGACTACCGCGAACTTGGAATAACTCCATTTCCTTCAGCTGGAAGAACGACCTGCAGTTACTCGCTTCTGAAATGCACTGACGGAACTAATTCGGGCTCGTGCTCAGCAAACAAACCCAATTACTGCCAGGGCGGAAAGCTTGTTGAAAAAGCGTCTGCATGTGGGTGCCCTGCGGGCTATTATGAAAACGGAGACGAATGCCTTGAAGCTGAAACGCTTATTTTTGACCAGACGTATTCGGTTGAGGGAGGATACGTGCGCTACTATGGAGGGGACGCAACTTCTGCGAGCTCGAATGTTCAGTTCCATTATTTAGTGACTTCAAGCGCGCCGATTGATATTTACGTAGTTCCAAGCAAAACAGACTACTACAGCTTCCTAAACGGAGACGAATTCAACCACTATCCCACGTGCCGCGCGTTTTCCTCGCTCAACTACGATCAGTTATGCACGGTTAACACGCGCGGAGGAATAGTGATGGCAAACAATGGAGAAAGCGCAGTCACGATGCATCTCACGGTTTATGTTGTGAACTCGTAAGTTAGTTCTCCTTCTTCTTTGAAATGGAAATGCTAACTCCGTGCTGTCCGCGCGAAATTGTCAAGTCCAGGTTTTTGCTTCCAACGAGCTCTTGAAGCTCCGTGTACGTATACGCGCCAACGTCCTTGTTCGGCTCTTCTGGCGCGCGCTTCTTGAGCAAATGCTCGCGCTTTTCAGTTATCTTGTTGAATGGAACCAAATCATGGCTTATTGACATTCTGCTTCCGCTTGAAACAGTTGCGCCTCCAAAAATTTCGTCAACGCCCAAATCGAGCTTGCTTCCCTGGTAAACGAACGGAAGAACTCGCTCAAACTCGTCTGCAACATCGCTGACGAGCCCGCTGGTTTCGTTCTTTCCTCCTCCTATGATGAACTCGCCTTCTCCTATGTAGCCGACGAACCCAAGCTTGGTGCTCCACTCGTGCACCTTGTCCTGAAGAAGCTGGGAAACCAGGCGTATGATTGTGCGCGACTGCTCTTCTCCTGCTTCGCGCTTGTAAACATCCAAGTTTGCTATTCTCATGTTGTTGATTTCAAACGATTCGCTGTTCTTAATTGCGTCCTCGACTTCCGCAGTAAGCCTTTTCTCGTCGGGCAGGTCAACAAGCGGGTCGAACTTGCGTCCTTTTTTCTTTAGGAAAATAGTAACTAGCGATCGCAGATCGCTAGGGTTGAACGGCTTTCTTATGTAGTAGTCTGCTCCATATTTTATGCCTGCGAGCCTGTTTTTTACTGCGTCTGCTGCTGAAACAATGACTACTGTGATATCTTTTGTCGCTGGGTCTTTCTTCACAGTCTGGCATATTTCCAAGCCGTCCACTCCTGGAAGCATGAGATCGAGAACGATTAAATCGGGCTTAAACTCGCGCACCTCTTTGAGCGCCTCGCGTCCGTCGAAAACTCCCTTGATTTCATATCCTTTTCCAATTGTAAGCTGAACGAGCTTGTTGATATGCGGATCGTCTTCAACAACGAGCACTTTTTTCCGCACGTTGGTTTGCAACGGGTACCAAAGCGAAGTGTTTCCAACCTGTCTTGGTTCGACGGCTCCGGAATCTTTCAAAATTTTCAAGCCCTGCTCTAGGTTGCTCGTTGAAATCTTGAGTGCGTTGGCCATCTCTACGCTTGTCATTCCGTCTGGCTTGGTTTCTAAAAGATTGAGTATGACGGCTTCCATGCGCATTACGCTGCTTAATTCGTCCATGAACATCACCATGAGCTCTTTTGGGAGCTTGGGTATAAAAGAGTTTCCCGCAAGCGCCTGCGAGTACGGTAATTATTATATAGTTTGCAAGAAGATATCAGGATATGCAGGAAACTGTTGCTAAAGCGCCCTCAGAAGGCACCAGCATCTCAGACCAGGTTCTCAAAACATTCGTTGCACTAATTTCTGATGAGAGCGCAAGCGCGCTTCTTGGAACAACGTACCGCGAGCTGAACGGAGTGCTCGAGTTTGAACTTCTTGGGCTTGCGAGGCCGCGCGGCTCGGAAGAAGCGGAAATTCTGGAAGTGAGCGGAGGGGACAATGAAAAAATTTCTGAGAAGAAAATTCCGCTTGTTGGGAGCCTGATTGGAGAAGCAATGGTTTCGGGAAAGGGCACGCGCGAGAATAGAATGGGAAAATATTCTGCGCATTTTGACGTGCGCGGATTTTTTGAAAAAGATTACAAAACAATGCTTGCTATTCCGCTTAAGCCTGAAATTCGGGACCGGCATCCTGTTCTGTATTTTCTAAGCAAAGGGGAGGAAGCTTTCGCGGGAGAAAAAGCGCGCTATTTGGAGCTGCTTGCTGAGCAGGTGGGAAGAAGCCTGCATAATTTGACGCTTGCCGAGAAAACAGGAGTTTCGCAGGTTCTTCTGCAGAATGTGTTTGAGGAATCGGGAGAAGCAATTTTTGTGCTTGCAAAAGACGGAAAAATTCTGGAGGCAAATAAAAAAGCTGGAGCGCTTCTTGGAAGAAGCAGAGAAGAGCTCGGAAATATGGAAATTCAGGACCTGCTTCCTGACAGAGACGAGGGAGTGCGCCTGTTTGAACAGATTTTGGGCGGAAAAATCAGCGAACCGTTCATTTACGAGTACTTGAAGAAAGACGGAAAAAGAACTGCGCTTAAGCTAAACGCGAGTTCGCTGGAAATAAATGGAGAGCGCGTAATCAAGCTTACTGGAATTGAGATTCCGCTTGCCGAAATAAACGGAGAGCACGCGCTTGAAGTGGTAAGTGCGCTTGCATTTGTTTCAGACGCGTCTGGAAGGATAGTTTCAGTTTCCGAAGAAGTTAAAAAATCGCTTGGCTATGGGGAAGAAGAGCTCCATAGCAAAGAATTGACTGCACTCATTCATCATGAGGATATGCGCGCGGTTGATGAAATTTTCCAAAAAGCGCACGAAGGAGTATGCACTCCAAAAGAGCTTGAAATTAGGTTTATAACAAAGAGCGGGGAGGTCAAATTTTTCGAGCTCTGCGGACGCGGAGTCTACAACGCAACCGGAAAACTGCTTAAGATGGATTTGATTGCGCGGGAAGTCGGCGAGAGACGGAGAATTGCCGAACGCGAGCAGATGCTTGACAAATTTCTTGCAGACTCTGCAGAAGCTGTCTACAGTTTTGACAAATTCGGGTTGGTAAGATTTTGGAATGAAAGCGCAGAGCGCATGTTCAGCTATAGGAAAGAGGAGATTGTTGGGCGCGAGATTGGAATAATCTACCCAAGCGACAGAAGAAGGGAGCTTGACGAGGTAATCATTCGGCTCAATAAAGACGGAAAAATGAGCCGGTTTGACACGTTGAGGCAGAAAAAAACTGGCGAAAAAATTCATGTTGCAATAAGCCCGAGCGTACTCCGCAATAAGGACGGAAGCATCACAGGTTATATAGAAATTGCAAGCGATATG
>JBDROI010000042.1:0-14470 GCA_043810245.1 Microcaldota archaeon | reverse complement strand
AGGAGAAATAATTCCATTCTCCATTGAAAACGCAGCAACTCCGCCGATTGGAAATCCATATCCTTCATGCCCATCAGGCATCACAAACGCACTCTCAAGAATTCCCGGCAAGCAAGCAACATTCTGAATCTGCCCAAACGTTCTGTCGCGCGACATGCGCTCGACAATCGGGCGCGTTCCATAAATAACAGCTGGCACATTCATATCCCCGCTCTTTTCCTTCATCCACTTCGCTTCGCTGATCTGTTTTAAATCCATAATCAATACACCTGCCTTTTCACATTCTTCTCTTTCTTATTTTCACTTCCGTAAACTCCAACATTAAATATATCCACGTCAAGCGTTTTATCCTTTTCCAGCTTGCCCGCAATTTCCTCAAGCACAAGTTTCTTTATTTTTTCATAGCTCTCCTTCCCAATTTCCACGTTTCCAATTGCGTAGCGCTTGCTTTTTACGTTGAAGCAGAACATGCATTCAGTTAAGCCTTCGCAGTTGTGGCAGAAGTATGAATCCCTGCAGTTTGCCGAATTGCCCACTTCAAAACAGCGCGCGAGATTAGTGGAATCATAGCATTTTATACAAAACTTTGAGGAAAAAAGCGTTGACGAGCCGTAAACATATTCAGAATTTCGCGGCCAAAAGCAATACGCAGTATACTTGCTTCCAACTGCTTCAGAAGTTCTGAACGCATACGATGCGTCTGCATAAACCGTGCTTTCATTCATCGCCGCGTTTGTGCCTTCAACCAATTCTGGAGTAGTATAGCTTATTTTTTTCAGCTTCTCAACAGCGTTCAAAAGCGTGAGCTCCTCAACTTCTTTTTCTTCCAGCTTAAGCTTATCGAGCCCAAACGATTCCGCAAGCTTCACGAATTTTCCCTTAATCCGCGAGTAAAGCGGAATAGGCGGGATGTAAACAGTTTCCTTGCTAACTGCAGATTGAACGCTGTCAATTCCTTTGACGTGCTTAGAAAGCCAGCTTTCGTAATTCCTCATTCCTTTTAACGGTGCGCCTAGAATAACTCGCGTAGTTTCTTCAAATGATTTCTCAATCTTTTCCAGTTCTTTTTCGCTCATTTATTCCCACCTAATATTTCAACTATGCTCAGCGCATCCTTCTTTCTTTTCAGTGTTTCCCTTAAATCTGCTATGAGCTTCGAACTCAATTTCGCGTACTTCTCCTGCGAAAGCTCAAGGTTTCCAATTGCAAATTTTTTGTTCTGCAAGTTAAACGAAAACATGCAGTTCGAGCAGTTTCTCAAGTGCGCGCAGAACAAGCTGTCTGAAACATACGTGCATCCAACAATTTCCATTGCGCGCGTAGCCCACATTTCAACAGAGCGTATGCAGAATTTCGAAGGGCCTATGAAATTGCACCCGAACATATACTCTCCGTAGCGCCCTACTGAGCAGTAAGCAATATACTTGCTGTCGTGAATGTGGTGGCTTTCTAGAACAAAATGCGAATTCGAGCAGTTGTCCGATTTATACACTTCGTGCGAGTTTCCCAAAACAATACTGCCCGCGTAATAAGCTCTTTCGCCAACTGCTTCGAGAATTGAATCTAAATCTTTGAGCGAGTTTATGCTGAAAGGCGCGCTCATCTTTTTTGCGTACTCCTGTGCTTCCTCATTGCTTATGAACTTTGCATCTTTATGCATTTCTAAAGAAGAGACTGCAACTGGCTTTTTGGAGAGCGCCGAAAATCTAGTGGAAACAGGCTCAACATACTTCAAAAGATAGCCTTCATAATCCTGCAAATCCCCTATTTCTTCGCCTAAAATCGCCTTGCACGTGCCTTTCCACGCCCTATTCAGCTCCGGTGGAATCTTTGCGCCCCCCATCTTCTTGCACCGTTTGATTCTTGGACACCGAAAGCATATATAATATATGCGAGAAAATTTACCCGAGGAAAAATGCGCGCCAAATTTGCTTTCATTGTTCTTATTGCTCTCTCCCTTCTTCTTTCGTCAGTTCTCGCGTACACCGAGCTTTCTCCTTCGCGCTCCTTCAAAAACGGAAAACTTCCAGTTTCTCTTGAGCTTAAGGAGCAGAATTCCATCAACTCTTCAAGCTTGGGAGTAGTTCTTTCGCTCTACATAACCAACCCCCTAAACCAAAAAATCGACGTCTACTTTGTGGTTTCGGAGAAAGGCGGAAAAGTGCAGACTCAGCATCTCGGCGAAATCGCTCCAAACGAGGAAGCGAGCTTTGACATTCCGCTCGAGTGGAGCTCCGCAATTCTGCGCAGAAGCTACGCAGTAATTACTGATGAGCAGAGCAGTATGGGCTACGAATTCAACCTAAACGAAGAGTGGCAGACCTACCAAAACGACATCATCTCCGCGCTCGCGCAGGCGGACGCAGTAATCGTTCCGTTCATCGCAGTTTTCCTCGCGCTTCTTGTTTTCATATTAATGCGCTCCGCGTATTCGCTCAAAGACAAGGGCGAACTAATTAAAGGCGAATACACGCTTGCAACTCTCTTCTTCCCGCTTCTCAAAGGCAGACCGCTCGATGAAAAGCTTGCAGACATATTTACAGATCCATTCTTCTGGATTTTTGAACTCGTAGGCGCCTCCATGCTCACTGCACTAATACTCGGGCAGACGCTTTCAGCAGTGGGCCCCGAGTTTGGGGGGAAAGTTTTCCTAATTGCCGGAGCAGGCGCGCTTGTGATGCCCATCATCTACCTCTTCTGCATGTGGTTTGCTGATTTTTATGAGCGCGAGCCATTGCGCTTCCTAACGGCGGTTTTCATCTGGGGAATTTTCTCCGCGTTTCTTGCCTACGTGCTAAACACAATTAATCTCAATCTCTTTGCAACCGTTCTCCAACTCTTTGGCAGGGGTAACGAAGGCCTCCTGATTCTTCTCGGAACCGCACTTCTCGCGCCCGTTATTGAAGAAGTAGTCAAGGGAATAGGTGTGCTCATCGTTGCAGGGCACCACGAGTTTGACGACACGCTTGACGGCTTAATTTACGGGTTCATCTGCGGAGTCGGTTTTTCATTTATCGAAGATTGGTTCTACTTTGCTTCACGCGCAAACCCATTCGAATGGGGGATACGCGGATGGTTGGGGCTGATTCTCTACCGCTCATTCTTCAACTCGCTCGCGCACGGATGCTTCACCGCTGCGCTTGGCGCAGTAATGGGCTATGCAAAGACACATGCACACTGGAAGCGCCACGTTCATCTCGCTTTTCTCCCCGGGCTCTTCATTGCAATCCTCCTCCACATCCTTTTCAACCTGGGCGCGGTGCTCGACAGCATAGCAATCTTCCAGTTCAATTTCCCAGTTTTCATTTTCAATCCATCGCTCGTAATTCTGCTCACAATTGCTTTCATTGCAGTTTTCATACTTGCTTCGCTCGATACGAAAAAGCGCATGGAATTGCTGAAGCAGGAGAAAGTTAAGTCCGCGAAACAGATTTAAGGAAGGAGTGCGAGACTATGTCGATGAAAAACAAAAACACAAAACGCGGCGCAGCAAGCTTAGAGTACCTAATGCTGGTTGCCTTATTTTTCATCATTCTTCTTCCCTTCTCCTATTTGGTTTGGCAGACTGTTCAGGGCCACGTTCAAAGTTCGCAGGCCCAGGTTGCCGTACACACTATAGTAAGTGCAGTTGACTCCGTTTACGCCCAGGGACCGGGCGCTAAAACTACTGCCGACATCTACCTTCCAACTGGAGTTGAAAATGCCTCAATCTACACAAAGGAAATAAGCCTGCGCGTGAGGCTTTCAAATGGAGTTTCCACGGAAATCTTCGAACTCACTTCAGGCAACGTAACTGGAACTCTTCCAACGCGCGCAGGAAAGCATCTGCTCCACGTGGAAATGTTCGAGAACGGAACAGTTGCTGTTGGTGAGTAAATGAGCTCAACCTCTGCTCACAAATTAGGGCAGGCACAATTCGCTCGCTGCGAATGTGCCGCGCAATCGGAACAATGCAGGTTCCGATGTGCATCGGAGCCACAAGCTCCGATTGCGCTTTCGAAACCACGCAGGTTCCGAAAAGCGCAGGCTTCCGTTGAAATGTTCATCTCCCTTTTCATTCTTCTCCTAATTTTTCTTCTTCTTTACGCAACGATTTCAACGCACGCACTTCAAACTCGCGAGCTTGAGAGCACGCTCACGCTCAAAAGCGCCTGCGAGGAATTCGCTTCGCAGATAAACATTGCTGCACTCTCAAACGGCTACCGCGCACAGCTTCTCGTTCCAAACTCCCTAAACAGCGAATCATTTACGCTCATGATTTCAAACTCCTCGCTTTCAATAATGGGCGCTTCGGACAACTGCTTCGCCAATCTTTACGCAGGAGAAATTTACGTAAATAATTCGCTTACTCAGCGCAACGTTTCCTCTGGAATGCATACGGTAAGAAACGAAAAGGGAGTTGTTTATATTGACTAAAACAAGCAAAGGGCAGGGGTTGGCGCTTGACTTGATTGCTGCATTTTTCATACTTTCCCTTCTCCTTCTCGCGTTCGCCTCCACTTGGAACTCTTTAATAATTCACAGCGGAGAATCCATGGAAGCAGAAGAACAGCGCGCATACTTTGCTTCAGACATGCTCCTCGAAAGCCCAGGTCTGCCAGCTAACTGGAGCGAGGAAAACGTTGAGCGCATTGGAATCGTAGACTCGCGCCTTGAAATAGATGAGCAGAAGCTTAGGCAGGCAGTTGAAATGAATTACACTCTCATGCGCCGCTCCCTCAACCTGGAGCGCGGAGACGTTTACATCAATGTTTCATACCTGAACGGAACTTTGGTAATTGCAAACGGAACAAACGCAAGCATAGGACTGCCCCCGCTCAACGCAACTCACATAATCAAAGTTGAACGGCTTGCGCTCTTCAACAATGAGCGCGTGAAAATGAATTTGCTTTTCTGGGAAGGAGAGTAATATGGAACGCAACAAACTTACGCACACCCGCGGTTTCGTGTTTTTCCTAGACGCGCTCTTTGCTTCCACAATCGCCCTTCTCGTTATTGCGCTTGTTGCCCAAATCTCCCTAACATCCTCTCTCCAGGAGCACAAGATGCTTACTCTCCAATACTGTGCGCAGGACATCCTAACAGTTCTTGACAAAGACTACACGCTCAAATCCGCTTTCGCTTCCCCAACTCCCGCTTCGCTCATAAACTCAAGCGTAGCTTCTCTTCTTCCAGCGCGCATGAACGCTGAAGGAAATGTAACTCTCTGCGACTACAACTCACGCACAGAAACGTTTTCATGCACATATCATTCCTTCAAAACTTCGCAGGAGAACAGTTCGTCTGCAAATCTTCGCGGCTCCGCGCGCCGCGTGTTCACGGACATGAGCAATATGAAATACGGAGTAGTCAGCTTAAGGACGTGGTTCAATTGAACAAAATAAACGAAAATAAAAAAGGGTTCGTTTCAACTCTAATAGTCTTCTTCAGCTTCCTTCTGCTCATAACGTTAGTAGTCGTAATCTCAGACTACAATCTTGCGCGAGACCGCGAGCTGATTCAGCTGAGTGCTTCAAAAAAAGTAATATACGCATACTATGATGTTGAAGAAGATTTGGAAAAAATGTACGGCTTAAACGTTTCATCAAATGAGGAAAATGTTTCAATAACTGATCATCTTCCAGGAGAAGGAATTCTGGAAAATGTAACTGCCTACAATAAATTCATAATGCAGTATTACAGAACGCGCGATTTGGATATTTTCATGCGAACCGACGGAATAAGGATAGATTTTGAGGACACAGATTTGGCGCTCCGCGTGCTCCCCTACGGAATAGTCTACTCCTACGACGACTTGGGAAAGCGCGAGCTTTACATCACTGTTCCATCAGAGAATTTCAGCGCAATCTCACACATTTACATGAACTTGACGACAACTGCGAACATCACGGGCTCTCCTTCAGCTTCCTGCTCGGAATGGAGTCCGTATCAGCGCTGCAAGCACAATACGCGCTGTTTCTACTTCACTTTCGTGCTCATTGACGTTGATGGAACTGTTTATCAGTCAGAATGCACCGAGTTCGATCCTGACAAAATGAGCCAGCTGAAAATCAATTTGCAAAACGGAGGAAGCGGATGGGTCGAAGTCCGCGTCGGAGACATCCCCGATTTAATAACAATAAGAATGCAGAATGCAGGAGTTGATGAGAGCGCACTTTTGGAGCTGAACTCATCTGATTATACATTGAACATTGCGGACAAACTCGTAGTAAACGATATAAACAGCAATATCTCAAAAGAAGATTACCTCGGAGATTGAATACCATGGCATTTGCAACAGACGACACGATGAGCACAGTAATCGATAAGGTAGTCGAATTCATACAGACGAGAGGAAAGACCAATATTGCCGAGGTTGAAAAAGCCTTTGGTTTGGATGTTAAAAAAGTGGAGCAGTTGGTCACCATTCTCGAAGACTCCGGGCTCATCACTGTAAAATACTCCATGTTCCACCCGGGGCATACTGAGCTCGTAGCCAAGCGTCTCGAGAAAAGCGAAGCGGAGAGCGCGAAGAAGCGAGTGAAAGATATTCTTGAAGAAATAGACTCAGAACTCCACTTCTCGGAAGAACTGTTTCTAAAAGCAGAGCGCGAGATTCTCCAAAAGCTCATGGATGTTGAAGACGACATAAAGCGGATTGAGGCGAAGAAAGATGAATTAACTCCGGACGAGGAAAGAGTTTTAAACACCCGCGTGGAAGAGATGAGACGTGGAATAAGCAAGTTTGAAGGGGATTTGAGCTTGCTTGAAAGACGCCTAAAAGAAATGGATCGGCGCTCGCTTGACCTAAAAAAGAAGCGCAGGAATCCACTAAGCGCGCTCTTCAACTGGGCAAAAAAATTGGTGAAAAAATGACGAGAATACTGGAAAAATACTCCTTTACGAGCGACGGAATTCCAGTAGACATTACCATAAGCGAGAAGGACGAAGAGTTTATCAATTCCTACGACCTTGAGCAGGCAAAAATTGGAGAGGCGACCGAAGCGGTTTTGGGGCACCTGCGCGAGCGAATAATTCAATCCCTTCAGATAAAAATTTCCGAAATGGTTGATGTTAAAGCTCTTGAATCTGTGAAGAAAAAATTCATAGAAAAGGCAAACGAGCTCGTTGCCAAGGAAATAGGCGAAATCGACGAGCAGAAGCGCAGCATTCTAGTTGGCAAGCTGACCCACGAGCTTCTTGGAATGGGGGACATGGAACTGCTTCTTTCAGACCCTAGCTTGGAAGAACTAGTTATTAATTCCTCCAGAGAGCCAGTGATGGTTTACCACCGAAAATACAACTGGCTTAAAACAAACATTTACATTAAAGACGAAGCGCAGATTCTCAACTACGCTTCAATCATCGCGCGCCGCGTAGGCAGACAGGTGAGCAACCTCGCTCCGCTTCTCGATGCGCACTTGAGTGTAGGAGACCGAGCAAACGCAACGCTATTTCCAATTTCAACAAAAGGAAACTGCATCACAATACGAAAGTTTGCGCGCGATCCATGGACCGTAATACGAATGATTGAATCCAAGACAATAAATGTAGACATTGCCGCTCTTCTTTGGCTCTGCATCCAATATGAGCTTAACATCATCGTGAGCGGAGGAACCGCTTCGGGAAAAACTTCCATTCTGAATGCGCTTCTAGTTTTCACTCCTCCAAACCAGCGCGTTATTTCAATCGAGGATACGCGCGAACTGCTTCTTCCTGACTTCCTTCAGTGGACTCCACTAACAACACGCCTTCCAAATCCAGAAGGAAAAGGAGAAGTGACAATGCTTGACCTCATGGTGAACTCCTTGAGAATGCGCCCCGACCGAATAGTAGTGGGAGAAATAAGGCGCAAGCGCGAAGCAGAAGTTCTTTTCGAAGCCATGCATACTGGACATGCAGTTTATTCAACGCTTCATGCAGATAACTCGGACCAGTTGAAAAGCCGTATGACAACTCCGCCAATTGATCTCCCTGAAAGCATGCTAGGAGCGCTTCACCTGATGCTCATCCAGTACAGACAGCGAAGAACTGGAATCAGAAGAACATTCGAAGTTGCAGAAGTTGTTCCCATGGGCCTCCATACAAGCATAAACAAAATCTACCGCTGGAATCCCAAGCTCGATACAACCGAAAAAATCGGCGAGTATATGCGCTTGACAAACGAGCTCATGGCTTACAGCGGAATGACTATCCCGGAAATTCAAGCTGATTTGGATGAGAAGAAGTGCGTTCTCGAGTACCTGGTTAGAAACAAGGTGTTTGGAGTAAATGAAGTAGGAAGCGTTGTTGCACTCTACTACCGCAACAAGGCAAAGCTGATGGAAACCATCGAAGCCGAAAATAAGAAGCAGAAAAGATCGCCATCTTCTGCAGTGCAAACAGCTTCGTCTTCGTCTTCAACAGGCAGCACTAGCAACGGCGCAAGTAGCGCAGGAAAAGGAAAGCCAAAGGGTAGATAGGATGATGAAAATCCCATTCTCCATTCTTCCGCCTCCGCTTGTTTTAGCTCTTTCAAAACTTCTTCTTCAACCTGGCGCAGTTCTCGCGAAAGTTTCGCCTTCTTTGCGCATTGAACTCATGCAGGCGGACGTTAAAATGCCCCCGCGCGAGTATGCGGCAATTTCGCTTTTAGTGGCTCTTTCAAACATGATTATTATAGGTTTAATCTTTGCAATCTTCATAACTGCAGCAAAGGTGCAGGATGCCTGGCTTCCTGCAGGAGGCGCAATTCTCGTAGTGGGTGCTGCTTCATTCGCCTCTGTCTTCCTTTACCCCCGCGTAATTGCAACGAAGCGCGTGCGTGCACTTGAGGAAAACCTGATTCCCGCCTTGCGCCAAATGCTCATCGAACTGCGTTCAGGAGTCACTCTTTTTCAGGCAATGGGAAGCGTGAGCGAAGGATACGGCGAAACTTCGCGCGAATTCAAGCACATCGTTGAGCACATGAACGTAGGCGTTTCAGCCCCTGACTCAATTGCAGAAGCAACGCAGAGAAACCCTTCCTTCAAATTCCGCCGTGTTCTTTGGCAGATTTCAAATGCACTCAGCGTCGGCTCCGATATTTCCTCCGGAATAGAAGACATGCTGGTTGACTTGACAAAGGAGAAAACAGACCAGATAAAGCGCTACGGCCAAGAGCTGAATCCCTGGACAATGATGTATATGATGGGCACGGTAGTTCTTCCTTCGCTGGGGATAAGCACGCTCGTCATCGTTCTTTCTTTTCTCAACGTGCGCATTCCCAAGCTCGTATTTCCGGCAATGATAGTGGGCTTAGTGTTATTCCAGCTCTTCTTCATTCAGTTCATAAGCACAAGGAGGCCAGTGGTTGAGTGATCCTATGTTTAACAACCTTCTCGAAGCAATCGCACAGCTTTTTCCAAAAAGCATCCAGAACATGTCCGCGCGCCTGCTCGCAGAGGCAGACGTCAACATGCCTGTACGCCGCTATCTCGGCTTGATGCTTCTTCAGGCAGTTTTCATAGGCTTGGTAATAACTATTGCAAGCAGTCTTTTTGCAACTTTCATACTCGCCCTTATGGTTGGTTTCATCGCAGCAATTTTTGCCTTTGTCTTTTTCTTCACTGCAGTCATGCTAATGGCAGATTCCCGCGCCTCAAAAATAGAAGAAGTTCTTCCGGATGCTCTGCAGATGATTTCTGCAAAAATCCGAGCCGGCATGACAATGGAGCAGGCAGTTCTTCTTTCCGCGCGCCCCGAGTTTGGGCCTCTTGAAGATGAAATTCGATTTGTGAGCAAGAAAACATTCGCGGGCATTCCACTCACAAACGCGCTTCTTGAAATGGGCGAGCGCGTGCGCTCCGTTTCGCTCAAGCGCGCAGTTTTCCTGCTCGTTGAAGGAACTTCTCTTGGTGGGCAGATGGTGCGCCTTCTTCAGGAGGTTGCCGAAGAGCTCAGAACAACTGCCGCCCTCAAGCGTGAAATAAAAAATGCAACACTTTCCTACTTCATTTTCATCATTTTCAGCAGTGTAATTGCTGCTCCTGTTCTCTTTGCAACTTCCGTCTACTATGTAGAGATGAACACAAAACTCTCAAGCGGAATAAGCGTTGATGTCGAAGTTCCTACTGAAGGGCTTGCGGGAAGCCTAATTGGCTCGTTTGCAGGAGAAAAGCAGCCACTCATAACCCCCCAGGAAATGATGTCTTTTGCACTTACCTGCATCCTAGTTTCAACTCTCTTCGGTTCCCTTGTTCTAGGCTTAATCCGGCACGGGCACATTAAATACGGCCTAAAATATATTCCGCTGTTCGTTCCAACTGCAATAGCCATTTTCTTTGTCTGCAATTCCATACTCGCAGCGCTGTTCAAATCCTTCCTCCCGCCAGTTTAAATTCAAGTAAGTTTTTAGATAAGTTTAGTTGATTCCAATGTCTGCCAAAAAACGCATGGGTCAAGCTGCAATCGAATATTTAGTTACCTACGGCTGGATATTAATCATCATAATGTTCGTAATAATCTCCCTCGCTTACGCGGGCTTCTTCGACCCTTCTCGCTGGATCGCGGGCTCAAACGAAGCAATCGGCTTGGGAACATTCAAAATAGACAACCTTTACGTAAAGAGCAACGGAGTTATTTACATGAACTTGGAAAATGCTGCAGACAGCACAATTAATCTGCGCTGGGTTGCAGTAGACGGAACGAACTTAACCACCGTAACTCCCCCGCTTCCTACCTCTCTTGCTCCAGGAAGCAACATTTCACTAGCTGGAATTTCTACTCTAAGCGGAGCTTCAGGAACTGCATTTTTCAATAAGAAGATTCAGATTGGGTTCGACGTTGAAGGCGGAGCTTCTGGGCACGTAGACGCAGGCTGGCTCAACGGAGAATTCCAGCCATCTTAAAAGAAAAAAATTAAAAATCAAGCGCTTATTTCTTCTTTTTTCCATTTTCATTCTTTCCAGCAGGCGCCTTCTTGAAAAGCAGGTAAACTACTCCAATTGCAAATCCTCCTGCAATCAGCAAAGCAGCAACTGCCCAAGCCATTATTTCTCCGGCTGCTTTTCTCTCCTTCTCTTCAGGAGGCAGTTCCTCTTCGCTCGCAGTAGCGTTTGCAGTCAATTCCTTTGCCTTCTTTGCAAGCTGCATTGCATAAGTGTAATTGCCTTCAACGTAAGCGTTGTCTGCTTCTTCCACCAATTTCTGCACTTCCGCAGACGGAGCAGTTCCTTCATTAAGCGCCTTCTCAATTGCACGCTTTGCGCTTTCAATATCGTCTTTTGCCTGCATTTTTTCAATAGTTTTATTTACATTTACTGCTTGGCATGCATTGTTTACGCAGATATTCCCAGCTTCGCAGTCTTCATTCTTACAGCATTCATAGGCCGCGCATCCGTGCTCCAAAACATACTCGCATTCTGCGCATTCAACTGCAACGCACGTAAAGTTCGAGCATCTCTTGTCTTCTGCGCACGCATCGCTGGTTAAGCATTCCTTCTGCTTTTCAACGCATACTCCAGACGAGCACACTTCCCATTCTCCGCATCCGCTGTAGTTCACGCATTCAGGAGCTATAACTACTCCAGTAACGCACACGTTGTTCACGCAGGTTTTGTTCGCTCCGCACTGCGCGTCGCTCGTGCATTCAAAAGCAGTTGAGCAGTTTGCTATGCTGAACTGCGCGCTCGCCGCAAAGTATCCATAGCCAGTTGCTCTCGCTTCATATCTTCCAGCGCGCGTTGGAGTAAATACTGCCAAACCTCTTGAAGAAGTGCTTGCACTTCCTATATTCGTCCATGAAAATCCGTCGTGGTAGAGAAGGTCAACAGTTACTCCGCTTACAACTCCGCCAACACTGCTCGCTTTAACCGAAATCGGCTGATTAACGCACGTGCTTTCTACATTAAGCGAAAGCGGGTGTGATTCATCGTCGCGGTGCGAGATTACTGGTCCGCTTGGAGCAATTGTGCGCGTGCTGATGTTTACTCGCACGCTCTCGCTCGCATTCACGAACCCAAGAACATCAGAAGCATTCACCGTAATATTATACCAGCCGTTTGCAAATGCGCTCGCGTTGAATGAAGCATTAAACTCGCTTGCACTCGCGTTGCTCAGCGCGCTCCATGCGCTTACATTCCCGCTTTCGTTCGTTATCCAGTAGAACACGAGCGAGCTGTTCACTCCCGCAATTGCATCAGTTACCGTGGCGTTCAACGCAGTAATTCCGCTCAAATTCGCGCTTGCATTCGGAGCAGTAATAACCACTGCCGGAACAGTATTGTCTATCTTAAACAGCCTCGTTGAGGAGTTCGCAGGTGCGCCCGCGTCGTCAGTGAAGTTCACAACTACTGAATACGAACTCGAATCAGCAACTGCTGTATTATTCTTGAACGAGTAAACTCCGGTTCCGCTGTCATAAGCATTCAGCGCAAACTCGCTCGAGTTGATCTCTGGGTTATTGCTTACTCTGTTGTCGTCATCAATCGTTCCGTTTACCCACAAGTAGCCGGCTATTGTAGTTACAATTTGCAACTCCTCGGGCGAGGTAATGTTAACTACTGGCGCCCAGTTTGTGTTGTTTATGTTGAAGCTTCTAACCGAGCTCGTGTTGCTGTTTCCTGCGTCGTCAACAAAGCTTACAGTTACTTCATAGCCGTTTACGTCCGCAACCGCTGTATTATTCTTGAACGAGTACGCACCCGTTCCCGAGTTGTAGTTATTGAGCGTGAATGCGCTCGAGTTTATGCTCGGATTGTTGTTTAGTTTATTGCTGTCGCTTACAGTTCCATTAACCCACAAGTAGCCCGAAACAGTTCTCTTCGTAACATTTTCTCCCGGGTAAGCAATCGTTATGTTTGGCGCCGTGTTGTCAACTCCAAATGTCTTCGCGCTCGAAGTTCCGGAATTTCCAGCGTCGTCAACGAACGAAACCGTAACTATATACGCAGACGTGTCAACAACCGCGCTGTTATTCTTAAACGAGTACGCGCCAGTTCCGCTGTCATACGCATTCAGAGTAAACGCAGTGCTGTTAATCGTTGGCTCATTATTCAGCTTATTCGTTTCCGTAACAGTTCCATTAACCCACAAGTAGCCCGAAATCGTTCTCACAACTGCAGAATCGCTCGGAGCACTCACTGCAACGCTCGGAGCATAATTGTCTATGTCAAATGTCCGCGTGCTGCTCGAGCCAGAGTTGCCTGCATCATCCACAAACGAAACCACTACCTCATAGCTCTCCGTATCTCCAAGAGGTGTGTTGTTCTTAAACGAGTACGCGCCCGTTCCCGAATTGTAGTTGTTGAGCGTAAAGTTCGTTGAGTTAATAGTTGGGTTGTTGTTCGCTTTGTTGGTTTCAGTTACAGTTCCGTTTATCCAAATGAATCCACTCACTGCCCTAACAGAAGCTCCTTCGCTCGGAGCACTCACTGCAACGCTCGGAGCATAATTGTCTATATCAAATGTCAGCGTGCTGCTCGAGCCAGAGTTGCCTGCATCATCCACAAACGAAACCACTACCTCATAGCTCTCCGTGTCTCCAAGAGGCGTGTTGTTCTTAAACGAGTAAGCTCCAGTTCCGCTGTCATAAGCGTTGAGCGTAAAGTTCGTTGAGTTAATTGTCGGCTCATTGTTTGATTTGTGCAGATCAGTAATCGTTCCATTAACCCAAATGAATCCGCTCACAACTCTCACAGCGCTTCCTTCGCTCGGAGCGCTAACTGCAATGCTCGGCGCTGTGTTGTCAATCTTGAATGTTCTCACATCCGATTCATTAACGTTTCCTGCATCGTCCATAAAGCTTACAGTAACTTTATACTCCGTGCTGTCGGCAACCGCAGTATTATTCTTAAACGAATACGCGCCAGTTCCCGAGTCATACGCATTCAGCGTAAACGCACTTGCGTTTATGCTTGGGCCGTTATCCAGCTTGTTCGTTTCTGTAATCGTTCCATTAACCCATAAATATCCCGAAACAGTTCTAACAATTCCGCCTTCGCTCGGTGCATCAATCGCAATTACTGGAAGCAAGTTGTCAATTTCAAATGTCTTTGCGCTTGAAGTTCCCGAGTTGCCAGCATCATCAACAAAGCTCACAGTAACTATATATGCAGACGTATCCGCAATTTCTGTGTTGTTCTTGAAAGAGTAAACTCCAGTTCCTGAATCATAAGCATTCAGCGTAAACGCAGTGCTGTTTATAGTGGGCTCATTATCCAGCTTATTCGTTTCCGTAACTGTTCCATTAACCCACAAGTAGCCCGAAACTGTTCTCACAACTGCAGACTCGCTTGGCGCACTAACTGCAACGCTTGGAGCAGTATTGTCAACCTTGAAAGTTCTCACGCCCGACGTATTCGAGTTGTCTGCGTCATCCGTAAAGCTAACCGTTACTTTATAACTAGACGTATCTTCAACTGCCGTGTTGTTCTTAAACGAGTAAGCTCCCGTTCCCGAGTCATAAGCATTCAGAGTAAACGCCGAGCTGTTAATCGTAGGCTCATTATTCAGCTTATTCGTTTCCGTAACT
>JBDROI010000041.1:0-4289 GCA_043810245.1 Microcaldota archaeon | reverse complement strand
CGAATGGGCGAATTTGGCATGAGCCAAATTCTGTCCCAAAAGAAAAAGGCAGATGCGCTCGTGGAAGAGAAAGAAGACGGGCTGGGTGATGAAGACTGATGGACGGTCTGATGCGAAAATACTACTGCTTCGACAAATGGCTACGCACAATACAGAAACACTTTTAACCTCTCCCTCATTATATAAAACGAAAATCGCCATATTTGGGCGCGGGGTGCTACTATGGACATACTTGACGGGGTTATGGACACTATACTTAGGCGAACGAAAGACAATCTAACTTACAAAGCGGGCGACGTTGCTACCGGTGCAATTACAACTGGGATGCAAAAAGGCATGAATGCCGTAAAAAAAGAAAAAGGAGCGGCAAAGCCTCTGGAGAACTGCCCAAAATGCAAAGCCAAGCTGGAGCCGGACGCAAAGTTCTGCGCCGAATGCGGTTTTCGTATTATTGTCAAATGCGAGAAATGCAATATTGAATACCCAATGGGAACAAAGTTCTGCAAGCAGTGCGGCGAAGCACTGAAGTAACCCTCGTGGTTTGCATGGCACTTGTTTTTGATATCGAAACTGGAAGAATTGACCTGACTGCTATAGGGGAAAATGCAGTTATAATACGAAAAGATGGAAAGAAAGTTTCCATTCCTTCTGTCGAAGTTGAAAATAAGCTAATTGAGGAGTTCCAGAAAACAAAGGACTGCAAGAAGCTCGACAAGTACAAAGAAGACTACCCTCATCTTATTGATGGCGACACAATAATCTGCGGCAAAGAGACGAAGGTACGCCTCTACAACAATTACAACAACGGAAAAGAAAAGCCCATCGACGATTACAAAGCCAGCGCGTCCAAATCCATTGACCTGCTTCCCGGCAGCGAACTGCAAGTCAGCGGAATTGAACAATGGGATAAAACAGATCCAAAAACCAAAGAAAGGCATCACGGCGAGCTCATAAAAAACATAACGCTGAAAAAAGGTTTTTTCCAGGTTTCTTATTCTCATACTGACGACATTCTTGCAACACCCGTTGCATCAATAAAGTTCATCTTTGACGGGGGCGGGTTTTTCGACGTGTACGACGACATCGTTTACAGCGCGCCCCGTTCCTCAACTTCAATAGGTGCCGGAGGAACAGAATATACAAACAAGCTGACCAAAAAATCATTTATTGCGAAATCAAGCATGTTTGAGGAGATAATTGTAACTCGCGATGGAATTTACCGAAGAGGGTTAACACAGATGGACGATATTTTCCTCAATTCAGTTCAGCTGACTATGTTCTTCCAAAACATAACCCGCAAAATGATGCCTTCCGCTTCAATGGACCCAAAAGCACTAGCAGAGCAGTATAAAGACATGCCAAAAACCATGGAGCAAACGCTCGGCGGCTTGGAAATGATGAAAAGCATGTCTCCTGATGACTTAGCCCGGCTTATGAGTATGGGCGGCCAGAAGCCTACCCCTGAAATGATGGAAAAAATTAAAGAACTCCCGGAAATGCTCAAGATGATGGAGCAAAAGGGTGCGATGAAGCAGATGAAGCAGGCAATGGCCATGGGCAAAGGAATGATGGAAGGGCTTGGAAACGAGGGCATCGAGCGCATGGTGCGAGCCCAGTCAAAAGGATTTGAGCAAGTGAAGAAGCAAACTGAGCAGTCACTTAAGGTAACCACAGCAGACGGCAAGTCCATAGACTTAGACTCCTTCTTTAATTCTCCTAGAAAATACAAACCCCTAAGCAAAGAGCCGGGGGCAGTAAAGGTTGCGTAGTGGTTAAAATGGCTGGAAAAAGCCCTAAAAAAGATGCAAGCACAGAGAGCGACGCGGATTTTCTTAAGCGCATTCTTAAAGCGAAAGATGAAGCGACTAAAAAAGCATCCGTTGAGCTAAGCGCATATTCAAAATCAGAGGAAGTAGAAAAATTAAGAGAAACGGGCAGGCGCACAGCAAAAGACTTCGAGGAAATCGAGGAATGCGAGCGCATTGCTGAAGAGTTTAAACGCGATCCGCCGATAGTGACCACAAGACACGTCAACGGCGTTTCTATGGAGTACAAATATGATGACCGATACAAGGGCAAGATAGAACTGCTGAAGAAGCATTCATTTTCATTTTTGTGCGCAACAAAAGATACCTCTATATTCAGCCCCATCGTAACGGCGCACGGCCGAGCGTACGTCAAGAGAGGTGGGCAAAGAATTCAGCTTCCAGAAAATTCTACTCCTCCCGTGAAGAATAAGCTAGGAATGGGCAGCCAGGCCTTGGATCCGAGCAACGTTGGTTTTATACTGCGGGACGGCGATGTAATCGCAACGGAAGAAGGCTCCTACGCATCTGTGAACGACTTCATTTCAAATGATGATTACCACAAAGAGATATTCATTTTTCCCAATTCCGAAGCAGTCATAAGAGTTTCAGAAAAAATAGAGCACCATCCTCCTGCCTTTATGGACCCTTCCCGCGTGCCTGATGCGATAAAGAGAAACTGCGAAAACACAGTGATGAACTACAACATCCTAAAATTTGCCTTAGTCAAGGGAATATTCAAAGTTAGCATACACGAAAAAAACAGAAACGTGAATAATAGTTTGGAGCTCTCTTCAGGATCTCCTCAAATCGAATTTTTGAATGCTTCAAAAACATACGAAAGCATGCTGGAAAAAGAGTACAAAAAGCTTGCAGTTATTCCAAATGCAGCCAAGGCAGTAGCCGCCTACAAAGACGCAATGGAACAGCAGCGCGGGCGTTTATGCGAAGAAATAGCCGCACATATTGAGCTATGCGCCGACATGTCCATTGTGGTTTTTGGATCGATGAATTCAATTCAAAGCAAAAGAAGCGGAAGAGTTGCAAGCCATACATTTTCAAATTTAGGAGGCAAGGAAACCGCCTTTTCAGGAAAGGTTATGGCAGTTGGCGACAGGGTTTATTCCGACAAATCCGGCGTAGACCCTCGAGTTAAAGCCATAATGAACTATGAAATGGCTCTCACGCGCTATGTTTTACTGCTTGCACAAAGAAAAGAATTTGAGCAAAAACTCAAAGAGCTGAAAGAAAACAAATCCAAGCAAACTGATCCAGAATCAGAATCTTCAAGAAAAGAAAAGGAGAAACGAAAAGCCGAGCTTTTAGAGCAGCAAGTGTATTACAAGCAAGCTGGGGATGCCCAAATGGCCGAAGCAATTCAAATGCAGCTTGATGAATTGGAGCCGGAAAAAGAAACCGAAACATCAAGAAAATACAAAGAAGTAATGAGGGCGGAACTTTTAGAGAACCAAAAACACTATCGCCAAATCGGCAACACCCTGCTAGCAGATTCAGTGCAATACCAGCTTGACAAGCTGAACGCACCGAATGACCCAAGCATTGACGAAAATTATACGAGAACTATGCTCAGGTGGTGCGACAACGAACTTGCAAAGCTCGAGCCCAGCGTTAACGCCAGTTTCCCTTCATACAATTCCCCTAACGAAGCAGATGCAATTTAATCTATACTTCTCCAAATAACCCGAGCAGTTTATTCTGAAATAAACACGTCGAATTTTTCTTCCAACTTCTGCACCTAAGAATCAGCATCTATTTTTTTATATACGCAAGAAGCTCGAGTTTTTCTTTTTCCGTGAGTTTTTCGTGAGCCAGAATGCTGCTTCTGAAACTTTCGCAGAAAACCGCTTCTGCAACAGAGCTAAAAGTAGCGAACTTGTGTTTTTGAGTATTTCCCTCAACATGCTTATTCCACGCCTCGACAGCGCCCTGCCTTTCTTCTACGCTCATAACTATACTATGAACCTTGGAGTGTATAAGGTAGTAGGTAGCCCCAAATGCCGAAAATACGCCTTCTTTCTGCGGAAATAATGTGTTTCGCGGGCGCTCGCTCGCGCTAAACAGCTCTAAAAAACTAAAAAAAGCCCGCACAAAAGCGCGGGAAATATGCACTCGCTGCTTTACTTTTCTTTCTTCGTGAACGTGCTTGCGAGGTTTCCAATGCCTTCAAGCGCCCTCAGCACTTCCAGCGGCACTAAGAACACCACTGTATTCGACTCGTCTGAGCTCACGTCGTTTATTGTATTCAGAGTTCTCAAGTGCATTGCACCGGGCGCTTTTCCAAGCATCTCTGCGGCTTTCTTCAAGTTCTCAGAAGCAATTACTTCTCCTTCCGAGTTGATAATCGTCGCGCGCTTTTCTCTTTCAGCTTCTGCCTGCTTTGCCATCGTTCTCTTCAAGTTTTCTGGAAGCTCAACATCCTGCATCTTAATCGCAGTAACGTCAACTCCCCATCCGCTTATTTCC
>JBDROI010000040.1:0-4829 GCA_043810245.1 Microcaldota archaeon | reverse complement strand
GTCCTTCTATTAGAATGTCCCCTCCAGTCTGCCTGCGCCCTATGTAATCATCATAATAGTAATCATACACGGGACAGCGCCAGCCCCCGCAAACATAGTAAGGAACTTCTTCGCGAAGCTTCCATTTCACGCTCGCGTTTGCAACAGGCTTTCCAAAATAGTAGTTTACGCTTACTCCGATGTTCGCGCTCTCGCCTGCTTGATACCATTTGCTTTCGCGCGAAATTTCAATTTTATACTCGGGTTTCTGGTATTCTTCAACTTGGAAGGAGTAGGAGGAAATGCCCCAGTAAGCAGCCTCTTTATCTCCTTGGTAAACATAAATATAGTACCAGCCGAGCGCGGCTTCGTTTCCCAAATTGAAGTCCGCGTAGATTATTCCATCGCTTTCCGCGTTCACTTTTTTCGTTTCAATGATTTTGTAGTTTGAATCGTAGAGCTCAAGTGTATACTCGCCGCTTGCTCCCGAATATTTTTCGTCGCCCAAGTCTTTCCAAACTATTCCACGGAAATGAACTGTCTGCCCGGGGCGGTAGATTGGTCTATCAGAGTAGGTGTATGCGCGCAGGTTCGAATTCCAGATGTTTTTGTAGAAGTATAAATCCGTTGTAATTCGCTCATCTCCATAAACTGCTTCTGCGGTTACGCTTTCTCCAAAAGCAGCTTGGGGAAGAAGAACGCCGACTATTCCGTCTTCTCCGCTCTGCACGCTTGCAAGCGGCTTCTTTTCGTATGCTTCAACAGAGTCCCCTTCGTTTCCGCTTTTCTCCAAATAATAAAAATTCACTTCTGCTCCAGCAATCGGCTTGCCATCGCTCTTGTTCAAAACAACTGCATAAACTTGCAAATCATCATAGCGCGTCTTGAGAATCAGCCCAAGCTCGCTCACTTCGAATTGAACCGAAGAATCGTAGTTCGCAAGCGAAGTGCTTGCAGTAATCAGGTATTTGCCTGAAGCAAAAGTCATGTTCACGCTCGTTTCCGTGCTGTATTCGTCGAGTCTTACTGCTTCCATGGAAACCTGCTTTACCTCAATTACAACCCATTTTGAGTTGATTTCTTTTGAGATTGAAAGAGTCACAAACTCGCCAGAAGGAAGGCTTGGGTACGCGGAGATGCGAAGCTCTACTGTTTCATTGGGCAGATAGGAAGGTTTATCTGCGTAAATGCTCACCCAATAATTGACCTCTTTATATTCCGCTGGAGCTGGAAGCTCGTCGCTCGCAAACGAGAGCGACGCGAGCGAAACAAATATGCATAGGAGCAGGCACGCACCTGCAAGGCGGAAGAGTTGGTTTCTCATGAAAGTTGTTTAGATGCGCGCGTTCATAAATCTTGCGAGTTTGTTCGGCGCTAACCGAACTGGTGGAAAATCAGATTCGCCGAATACTCGCCAAGTCGGATATTGACGGCATTCATTCCGCGCCCTGAAGGGCGCCGGATTGTTCGGTGCTCCGAACAATTAGCCCATTTTTGTCCGCAAAACAAAAGTCGGGCGGTTTCTCTGCCGGCTTGGCGAGGGGTAAAACATGAGACGTGCGTGTTTATTTGTCTGAGCCCCAAAACGCATTTTTTGCCGATAACCAAAAGATAGCGAAGCTTTTTCTCCCGAACCCGCTCAGGGGTGATTATAGGGCTTTAGGCAGCCTACTTCTTAATTTTCTGGAGCTTTGCATCTAAAATCCATGCAATTGAGGTTACTTCTGTCTGGTCTTCGCCTACGATAATGACGTATGCGTTTTTCTTCCAAAAGCTTATCACATACAGCCCGTCTTTCTCGCGCGTCCATTCTCTTCCCGCTTCCCCGAACGAAGACGCGCTAAAAGAGATGTTTCTTCCTTCTCCTTCAAACTCGTAAATCAACCTAGCAGCTCTTTCTTCCGCGCACACGCAAACAAGTATGTTCACTGTTCGATTTGCAGGTTTGTTCGCCACTTGTTCAACAAAAGCTTCCTGAAAACCGACTGATTTGTAGCTCTCAATTTGTTCTTCCCCCATATATAAGTCTTTCAAACTAATATTTTTAGTTAAAGATATTTCCCACCCTTCTGGCAGCTCTGCCTGTGTCAGTTTAATGTCATCAACAGAATAGATTATTTCGTGCCGAAAGAACGATTCTTCGCCTTCAATGCTATTCATTCCAATGGCCGAAATCAGTATCATGCTTATTGGCAGGATAAGAAAAATTCCCAATGCAAACATTGCTCTGGATTGATTAATCGAGTGAATGCTTGGTATCTTCTTTACCATCAAATAGTAGAAAATCAACGAAATGATCCCGCTTGCCAGCAGGAAAAGTTTTGCGGTTCCTCCAACTACGCCTACAAATATAAGAGCCAGCAGATTAGCAATCGAGTTTAATCCGTACCATATGGAAAACAAGTAGGTATGCGCCTTAAAGCTTCCTTTTCCTCCTACGAGTTTTATTGGGATAAATGTAATGATAGCTACTGGCAATGACCATACGATTTGCAAAATGGAAAGAGCAACAGAGAAGATGCCGAGCCAAACTACGCTGGAAACTGCAAATACTGCAAGTAGCACTAGAACAAGCGGATTGAGTTTAAGCAGGAGCCCAATTCCGTTAAGCAATACGTCAGGCCGGCCAAGCACCAAGGTAGCTACGATTACATAGACTGCAAGCACGATAGCCACAGCTGTAATTCCAAGGGCAAGCCCGTAGCATATGAGCGCGCTGGAAAGCAGGATGTTTTTATAGGAGTTTAGGTAGGAAGCTTCTCCTTCCCCTAATTTTTCATCAGCCTTAAAAAGATACTCAAACCAGCGCATAACGCGCTTCTTCATTCCTTCGAGTTTTTCTTTAATTGACAGTTTCATTTAGATCACCTAAAACTCTTGTAGCTACGACAAAACCTTCGTCGACGTATGGGATTATTTCTTTTAACCCTGACGGGGCACTAGTTGATATCTTAACTGGGAACTTCAACTTTTCTAGAGTATCTGCCCCATACTTTAACCCAGTTCCTCCGAGTCCTACTGCTTTTGTTGCTCCCCACGTTTCTATTCCAAACGCTATGGGCCTGCCCCAATCTCCATCAACTACTGCGCCAATCGTTTCTTCGTAAGCAGTATCAACAATAGCATCTAAAACTCGCTCGGAAACATCCGCAGATATTTTAACTGCATCCAACTGCATTCGATATGAGTATTTTTTAACGCAATCTCCATGCCCAGAGCCAAGACACCACCAAAATTCATGTTCTGCAGTTTTATACACAACATTGATGCCTTCTCCAGCAATTTCTATCGGGTGGGTAATCACCCACACTCCTCCGTTTGCTCCGTATTTAACTGCTTCCACGCCGCCTTCAAAATCATTTGCAAGATGTTTTGATGCTCCAACAACAGGACAGCCGATGGTTTTGCCGATATTGGATACTCCATTGGTTACTCCCAACCATGGATCATTAAAAATGAGGTTCAAATCTACTATTCTTCCTGGGTATGCCCAGCAGTTATCAACGCACTTTCGATCCCGTCCGCATTCAGTAGTGCCTTGCACTCCCATAAAAATGCAATCCGAGTAGGTGCAAACAACAGTGCAATTTTCCATACTTAAATTAGTTTCTGAAGTGCATAGAGATACGCATTCGGCAGTATTGCAGGGAGCGGTTAAAATTACGCAACGCCCATTGGTGCATCCAAATTCGCAGACATCCACCCAATAGCTGCAGGTTTTGAGTTCTTCGTTATATGTTCCATTGCGGTAACGAGTGCTTCCTTGGCAGAAGGCAGGGCACGCTGTGCCAGCTTCAATATTGCGTGCTTGCTTGATGTCGTCTACTGCATCTGCAAATGCCTCTTTTATGGATTCATTCGTAGGAGCCTCGTAATATTCTCCTTCACTAACTGTTGCAATGCATTGGAGTTGCACTCTGCTTTCTTCACTTATTGTATGAGCTATGGTGTAAGTAGGAATAGTGCGATTGCTTTTGCGCCATTCTTTTACTATTTCGCACGGATCTTCACCGCAGGTTTCTAAGCCGTCGCTAAACACGATTATGTACTGTTTTTCCGCGCTGCCGGTTTGAGCTCGAACTGCCATTATTCCATACGCCCGCCTCAAGCTATACCCTAAAGCAGTGTTGCTTCTGCCTTCTATTTTGTTTATTTGATATTTGATTTGTCCTTTATTTGTGGTAAACTCGCTTACTTCGCTGATTTGACAATTTCCTGGAACGCCCAAATAAGTTATGGCAAAATCCGTGCCATCCTCAAATGAGTCTACTGCTGTAATTGCAGCTTTCTTTGCTTCAGTGAGCTTGTTTCCTGAATACATGCTGTCCGACGCGTCTAAAACAATAAGCACGTCTAAACTGTTTTCTTCAGCGCCAAGCTCTCTGCATGAGTGCGTTTCGTAGATGCAGTTTCCGCTTTCGCACTCATAATCATAGTTGCAGAAACCCTCTTTTGCAATGCAGTTATGGTTTAAGCATGTTTCCCACGTTCCGCAATCGCTTTCGAACTGACAGCTACGCTGAGTTGAAATTTGGCTTGCAGAGATTAAAGAAGCTAACAAAAACAAGCAAAGAGCAGTGGCCAAGAGAAGCTTTTTCAACCCCACACCGCAGGAGTTAGGAAAAGGAGAGAATTTAAACCTGGTGGTTTCGTTTGGCAGGCGCCGAATCCGTCCTCCTTCTCGCTCTTTCCTGCTTATTCTTACAACACCAGGGTATCCTGGCGAGGAGCAGGCGAGGTAGACTACGTCGTAGCTTCTCTCGTAGCCAAGAAACCGTTAAATACTCCATTTGCGCCAGTATTACACATGAGCGGCAGAAACTCGGGCTTAGCCCAGAGAAGTGGGCATT
>JBDROI010000039.1:0-8174 GCA_043810245.1 Microcaldota archaeon | reverse complement strand
AACTCCTCCATCTCCATATTTAGTGAAATAGCCAAGAAGAATCTCTGATTTATCTCCTGTTCCAATAACGAGCGCTCTTTCGCGCGCTGCAACCGAATGAAGCGCAAGCATACGTGCGCGCGCCGCAACATTTCCAAGCTGAATTTTATTTAGTTTAAGCAATTCTTTTGCGTTCAAAGCTTTCTCAAGCGCAGAAAGCGCGTCATTAAGCGAAATCTCACAGCTCTTTACACTAAACTTCTTGCAAACTGCGCGTGCATCCTCAACATCGCGCGCAGACGTAACAGGAGAAGGAAGAATAACTCCTAAAACATTTTCCGTTCCAAGCGCATCCACAGCGAGTGCAAGAGTTACTGCCGAGTCAAGCCCTCCGCTAACTCCAACTACTCCTTTGGAAAAACCAGCCTTCTTGAAGTAATCTTTAAGCGCGCGCGCGATGCGCTCTTTTTTTTCAAGCAGCAGCGCTTCGGAAGAAGTCATCAAGAGCCCCTAACGAATATACGTCAGTTCATCGCCTTTGAGCGCAGCACCTTCACCAAACTCCTTCTGCCTCATCGCTTCCTTTTCCATTTTCTTCGCGAATTTTTCGGTTTCTTTTGCGCGCTCCTTGAGCTTCGTCATGTCTACTTTAATATCAAGCACTTTATTCAGAATCTCCAGAACCGACTGCGCGGCTTTTGCATCAACATAACCACCGTGCGTCTCGCCCATTAAGCACGCTCCTTCGAGCCCCTTAAGCTTTCCTAACCCGAGAAGCAGGCCCGCAGCTCCAATAATCGAGCCGTTTGCCTCTCCAAAGCCAATTCCATGCTTCTTGAGCGATTCAACTACGTGCATGTGCGTAGCGGAACCGAAAACGCGCGGCTTCTCCACGGTTTTTCCAATTCCATAGCCGCCGAGTGTGTAAATAGTTTTTCCTCCCATCTTCAAGAAGAATTTGAGAAGCTTACCCGAAACCTCATACTGCGCTTCGGCAGTAACCGCCTGAACATCTCCAATAAGTATAATCAAATCGCGCCCCCCTTTCTTCGGGTTCTTCCAGTAGTAGAATTTATTCTTGAGCATGCGCATAGTTCCGCGCTTCTGCATCAACACTTGGTGAGGAAAATGCGGAGAATAAAGCTCTGCAAATTTCTCCGCTTTCAACTCCTTTATCATGTGCTCTGCCGCAAGCTTGCCAACCAAACCTATCCCAGGCAGCCCCTCTATCAAAATAGGGTTTTTTAGCTTCACGCCCTTCTTCGAAATAATTGTTGTTTCAATCACAAAATCACCAGTTCAACTCGCTTTCTTCTTCTCCTTTCCATACCTTAATTCGCGCCTGTATTTTGCGTATTTATCTTCGGGAGAAAACTTTGGCGGGTGCGCAAAATCTGTTTTTTTTTCGCAGCATTCTTCGCGAGTAGTGTATTTACTGCACACGCTGCATTTTCTAAGCTTCTTCATGTAACCTACTCGTCGCGCTTGAACTCAAAACTTCCGCCGCTTTTTTCAATAGTATGCTTTACGTTTTCGGTTATTTCCTTAAGCGTTTTCTCCGCGCTCTTGTAGTCAACAGCAACAACAGAAAGCTGATAATAGGGCGCGCCAAGATAATGGAGCTTAACTTCAGTAGTGCCTGCATTCTTTTCAGCCACCTTTCCAAGCGCCCCCTTTATTATTTCGATTCCATCCAATTTCACGCACGAAATTTCCATTTTTCCGCTGACTTCTGCCTTCGGCTTTTTTATGTTCTGCGAAGAAACTTCAAGAAGCACTTCAATCCATTTTTTATCAAGCTTTACTCGCTCTGCGCTCTCTGGATTCGCTGCAAACTCTTCGAGCGCAGTATAAACATCTCCAAACTCTTTCGCAAGCTCCTTACCTGCTTCCTCCATGGCTTCTGCTGGAGTTTTGCCCATCTTCTTAAGGGCAATCTCAAAAAGCTTGGTTCCTCTTTTATCCCTTCTCAAGCTTTCCATTTTCCAGCGCTTGTCTGCTTCGCTTACTCTCTTAAGCGATAAATCAATCATGTTCTTTTCCGGAGACAAGCGGTAAACCATCGCAACCGTTCGTTGCCCTTCTTTCAAAAATTCGCGTATGTTCTTAATCCAGCGCGGAGCAACTTCCGAAATGTGCACGAATGCTTCCAATCCGTCATACTCGTCAAGCCCGCAGAACGCGCCGTAGGGAAAAATCTTCTTTACTGTAATCAGCACCAATTCATTCTGCTCAGGATTCGCCTTCATTCTAGAGCACCTTTACTACTTTCCCGAAAATTTGGGCGCGTGAACCAGTCGGTTCAGCAAGCTTTTTCTTGCAAACTAGGCAGAAAACCTCGCTCGTCGCGTCTCCAAAAACATTCTGCTCGTTTCCGCATTCGCATTTCACTCTCAAAAATCTGCTCATATCAACACGCTCCGTTTACCTCTTTATCTCGACTTTTTCCTTTGTTCTCGTTCCCATCACGCGCTCCTGCTTCTTCTTGCATACTGAGCACGTAAGAATCAATTTCTGCCTTTTTCCCTGCTTTCGAACGCTTTTTTCACCAGCCACTTTTCCGGTGTAACCAGTAATCTTGCGCGCGTGCTTCCTGTTACCCCACGCGTCGGTTCTGTTCCTTCCTTTCGAAGCGGGCTTCACGCTCTGCTTCGTGTGCTTCCTGCACTTGGGACAATATGTTCTAATCTCTGCTGGAATCTTTGCCATGCTTTCAACCTCCTTAAAAACAATTACACTTAAATTTCCTGCGCAACTCCTTTTCGAAGCAGAAGTTCCGCTTCCGAATTGGGAAGTTCGTGTTCGTCGCCCGCGTTAAATGGCCCATAGCTCATCTGGTCTGAGCCGACAAACTTTGGAATTTCCGTTGAAAACTTCAGGCGCTTCACGCTTTTTTCAAACTTCGGCTGCACCTGTTTTGGCGTCTGTATTTTTTGCTGTTCTACCATTTGATGGGCTGCTCTCTGGACTGAAAGAAGCGAATCAAAATACGCATCGCTTTCTTTTAGAGACCCGAGAATTGAGCCGAACAGCTCGCGTTCACCTGTTGCGAGCCCGTCAACGTCTTCGCCCGTCTTTGCAACCAACAAAGCCTTGAAAAGGATCTTCTGCTGCCTCTTATAGTATATATCTCTAAGGATTTTTAAAATGTTCTCATACTCCTTTGCCTCAGCAAGCCCGAATTTACCCGAGAGTTTCGTGTTCCAACCCTCGAGGAAAGTGCGCACATTCTCGTAGAAATCCTGCGGCAGCTCAGTAAGCAAGGAATCGTTCTTCTCTCGGCTCTGGAGCTTTCTCAGTTCATCGTAAGTTAATTCTTCCATCGAGTATCACCGCGTGTACGAGATATTTTGCTCGAATGACCTAAGTCTTCGTGCGAATTAATAAACCCAACACCTTCTTGCAGGCTAGGAAAACAACTGCAAATTCCGGAAGCTCTACTTTGCCTGCTCCATACGGTCCGAACGTTTCGCCTCCCAACTGAAATTCTGGGGCGCCATTTATATTTATGCTTATCGGTTGCTTCCCGAACGCAAGCGCATCGCGAAGAGGGTCGAAAGAGCTCAAATTCACGGTTCTTTTCGCAATCAGACCCGTACTTCCATGCAAACTCTCGGGAAGGCGAATAAGTTTTGAAGTGTCTATGGTTACGTTTTGGTCTGTTCTATCGCCCAACTCAATACGCGCCTTGTTCACGACTTCTCCAATAAGTTTTTTCTGTTCCTCCCTTGAAAGCGAAATAACATCCCAATTGCCTCGGCTTACTCCAGCAACGAATTCGCTGATTCTACCTTGTTTGCGCTTGAATCTACTCCCCATAACTTCCTGCAGAACGCGCGAAGACGCTTCCTCATTGCAGACCATTTTTGCAATCTTTCCGCGCCATCCTGTGTCTTTAAGCGTTGGCCCAAAAAGCTTCGGTTTCATCCTAGGATTCTCAACTGCCTCGAACCTGAAAAGCGAGTCTTCGTGCAAGCCGGTTCCGCTGATATAGTCCATAACTTCACGCCTCGCTTCCGAGCTCATCTTCCGCGCCTCCTTTCTGAGAACATGCACGTGGTATCCTCTGCTTCCAGAGAAATTCACAATCACTTCGTTTTTTGAAACTCCAAAATCCGGAATTAGGAATTCTTCAAGCAGGCGCAAGGCGTCATTCTTGATTGCTCCCAGGCAGTGCTCGCACGACCAGCCTTCAGGATGCGGCTTTGGGCACGGTTTAGTTGGATGTGCATCCAAATCAAATATCAAATCCGCTCCGCTCCATATTTTTTTCTGCATCGGACGTGCGGCCGGAAATTCATAATACGCAGTTGAATACGAAATGTAAAGCGGAGCGTTTCTCACCAAATAGCTTTTGAGCTGCCCTGCGCTCTCAAACGCAGCATGCCTCGTCTCTATTTTTCGGGTTCCGCTTCCAAACCCAAATTCTCTTTTCTCCATTTCCTGCGGAACAAAGAGTTCTGTCCTCGCGTAGTATTCAGCGAACTTCTTCTTTAGAAATTCTTCATTGAGTTCTTTCTCTTCCATTTTTTCAACCCTTGTAACTCAGCGGATTCTTTATTCCACATCTGTTCACACACAACCCATAACCTTCCATACCTGCGCACGAAGGCATTCTATACCCGCGCTGAGCTGCGTGATTCACCTGATAGCGCGTGGTATGCTCGTCATAATCTGGGGCAGTTGAAAACGTTTTCACAATTCCCTCAACATCCGTTCCAACGTTCAAAAGGAAAACAGCAAGCGCCCAGCGTGCAGTGTGCGGCAAATTCTCGCTCTCGCGCAAATCCGCGAGCATTTTCTGTATGCACGGAGGGAAATTTTTCATCTCCACCTTTCCAGTTCGAAATTCTTCTTTTGGGAGCTTCGCGCGAACATCTTCAGCTGCCTTCTTCACTTTTTCAGGAACCATTTCAATCTTGATTGGAAGCGAGCGTGCAATATTCAATCGAATTGCTTCCTCAACAACACGCACCGCTTTATTTCTATCAAGCTTCACATTTCCATTCTCCAACTGCTGGTTCACCAGCTTATATTCTATTGCTCGCGGAGCAAATTCAGCGTACTGAAAAACAGGCATCGCTTCGTTTTTGCAGTTTATTCCAAATTCCTCTGAAATTTTCTCCAGTTCTTCACCGCTTCTATCTGCGCGCAGGTATTTGCCCGCTCGTTTTGATTCAGCAACCGCATATTTGCCAATCCAGTATCTGCTTTTCAAGCACGAAATAATCATGCGCGCAACTGCATAGGACGCAATATCTGCATTCAACGCATCTCCAATCGAAGAAGCAACCATTGGAACTTCCTGCTTCTCAAGAGCCAGAAGAACGCGCATTTTCGCCTTCTCCAAAATATCGTAGTTCACTTCGCTTTCGCTCGCAAACTTCAGGCTCCTAATATGCTCGCGCGCGCTCTTTGAAAACGGATAGCGCGCGCAGAAACTCAAATCCATATCAATCCCCTAGCCAATTCTCTCCCCAATTTTCTCAAGAAGCTCGTTCATTGTTTTTGCTTCCAAGTAATCAAGCCTCATCTCCATTCCGTAGCCGCCCGCCGTATCAATTTCTATGCTTCCCAGCCCAAGAATAATTCCCAGAAGATTCTGAGAAGTTGAAAGGTTGTCGATTTTTCCAAGCGGAATCACGTGTTTTTTCACACTCATAATTCCCGAGATTTTTGCAACTACTTCATCCGTAATCTCATAAGAGCAGGAGAATGTTTTATAGAGCGTGAAAGCGCACACCAAAATTGCAAACGCAACGTACGCGCCTATCGCTCCGTCTCTGAGCGCTTCATTCTCATTAAGCAGAGCAATGCTTCCAACTGCAACAAGAATTCCCAAAACTACCAAATACTTGTAAACTGTTCTAAAGTTAGGTCTTCCTCTAAAAAGAACTTCAGCCAACCTACCACCCGCCTAACTATTGATTGGTTAGCTTAAAAATAGTAGCGCGCGCACCTAATTGCCAGTGGTGCACGCTTCCGGCTTCGGCTCGCTAAACTCTTCACAAACCCACGCTTGGAACTCCTTCTCGCTTTTTTCTCCAACAACCACTTTTTCTCCATTAATTACAAATGTCGGGAATCCCTTGAACCCGCCTGCTTTTTCATAGCGCGCGTAAATCTCGCCCGTGTCTTCATCGCTCTTTCTTTCAGCTTCATTCCAATACCTAACTATGAAGCGCTCCTTTGGAAAATCTTCGCTCATTTTTGCAACTATGGGCTTCATATTCGAGCAGTGCGAGCACCAATCTGCGTAAAGAAAATCCAGGGTTACTTCGCGCGTTTCATTCAAGCTTGCCTTTGGGTGCGGGTCAACTCCTCCAAGCATAGCATTTGGGGAAATGCACCCAAAGAGCGCGAGCACAGCAACTCCCGTTAACAGCAGAACAAAAATTCTAGCGTTCATATTCATCTCACCAACTAAATATATGAACAATGGGCTTTTTATACCTCTGCATTGCGTACGCGGCTATCGAGGTGAAAACGAGCGTTGAACTTACTGCAACTACTGCTATAAGCGTTACATGCTCTTCAGGAATCGGCGGCCTCGTTCCAAGGAAATAATCCGAGAAATCATTGAGCGCAAACCACGCGAGCGCAATCGCAACATGCTCCTTTTTCAAATTTATTCTTCCAAGAATCGCAACAGCTTCTGCAAACAATCCCACGTGCGTAATAATAAGCATGGCAGTAAGCACTGCCCCATTACTGCCTGCATAGCTGCTCCAGAAACTTGAAAGCACGAAAACAGTCCAAAAGCCGTACTTCATGAGCCCAATTGCAACTACAAAATAAAACGCATCGAACCTCTCGCGCGTTTCAATGAGCAAAATTGCAACTACAAAGAGCAAAGCATAGAGCGGGCAATCCGGAATGAAAATTGCAAGATACAGAGGCGCTTGAGCAAGCTGGTCTCCATAGAAATACAAAAACCCATATCCAGCTGCAAGAAGGTTTATGAAAACAACAAGCCAGAACAGCAATTTCATCTCAAATCCTCCTAAGCGAAAATAGTTCTAGCTCCTCCAAATCAAAACATATAAAATTGGGAGCGCACACAGTTTTCTTTCCAAGCAGAATTTTAATTGCCTGCGCAGCTGCCAAGCATCCCGCAACGTTTGCAGTTACCCCGAGAATCGGCTTCGCCCCGCGCATCTTTGCAAGCTTTTCTTTTTCCTTAGGCAAGCAGAAAACTTCTGCATAGCTTTTCGTCTTCTCGCTGAAAACCGAGCAGAGCGCGGAAGTTTTTTCCGCTGCTGCAAAAACATACGGAACGCGCATTCTTCTTGCTTCCTCGTTCACAATTACGCGCGAAAGAACGCTGTCAACTGCATCTACAACAACATCAGCTTCGCTAAGAAATTTCTTCGCGTTCTTTTCGTTTACCTCTTCAAACACTTCAACAGTTGCTTCATCATTCACTTCAAGAATTTTCGCGCGCGCAACTTCCACTTTTTTCTTTCCGAGCGCGCTTTTTGAGCTCAAAACCTGCCTATTCAAATTCGAAGCCTCAAACACGTCGCGGTCGGCAATTCTCAGCTTTCCAACTCCGCTTCGCGCAATCATTTCAATTACAAGTCCGCCGATTCCTCCGCACCCAATTACTGCTGCGCGCGCTTCCTTTAACTTCTTCTGCTCGCGCTCGCTTATTGCGCCAATATTCCTGGAAAAAACTGAGTCATAATTCATGCATATACAAACGTACATCAACTAAATAAGCCTACCTCGCTTTCGTTCTGCCTGAAAAAGCTTTATATCCCCTATACACAATAATTAAGAGGGTTGACCAGCCCATAAGGGAGAATTATGCTTCATATAGAGAGAGTTCAGCTTCGCGGGTTCAAGTCCTTCAAACGCGCAGACATTCCGCTATCAAAAGGTTTCGTGTGCATTGCGGGCCCAAACGGAAGCGGAAAAAGCAACATCTGCGACGCAATAAGGTTTGGACTCGGAGAAAACAAGCTCAAGGCGCTTAGGGCAAAGAAAGTTTCAGACTTAATTTCTCTTTCTTCAAACAAAGCAGAAGTTCTTCTCTACCTAAACGGAGGGCGCGAAAAATATGAAGTGCGCAGGGCAATCAGGGGCGACGGAAAAACCAAATATATCCTCAACGGAAAGCGAATGACTCGAACCGCCGTAGTTGAAGCTTTGCGAACGCACGCAATTGAGCCGAACGGGCACAACGTTATTGC
>JBDROI010000038.1:0-2954 GCA_043810245.1 Microcaldota archaeon | reverse complement strand
CGTTTATGGCTTTGATAACTGGATCATCTGCCGGAATTTTGGGCAGCTGCTCCTTGGTTACCCTAAAAGAAGCAAGAACCTTCTGCATTTCATCTTCCGAGAGAATTTCGTGTTTCGGAACTAAAAAATGAGTTAAGCATTTTGTCGGGTCTATCAACTAACCACCACTGGTAAAGAGAGGTAAACAATAATTTAGTTAAGTAATATATATAAACGTTTCGTTTTTGGAGTTTTTTTCATCACGATGTTTCCATTTCGCCCTCTCGTTCCCCTGTCTTTCTCGTATTTATTTAATTTGCAAGGATTTAAATACTCAAACGGGCATAAATACCTTCATCAAAACTCAACGAGGCGCTCTAACATGGCAAAAACAAAGAACAAATACGCAGAGCTTGCAATTTACTCGCCTAAAGTGACAAAGGACGACTACCGGGACTTTTTCGACACGCTGATACGTAAGCACACGCCACTTTTCGAGTCCTTTGAAACTTCGCGCTACATCTCGGTGCGAGGATTCACATTCATAGTGAAGCGCTTCAATAACACGATTAAGATTTACATCGGCGGACGTGAAGACATCTATAAGCAGTCCGCTCTTCTCTTCCCATTCCGCATCAACGAGCCTAAGGAAATTGAGCTCATGGACAGCCACTTTTCGCTTCAAGCAAAATTCATAACTGGTATGAACATGTTCGATTTTCTTGTTAAGGAAGACGTGCAGGAAATTCGCGTGAGCATAAAGAAGTTTCTAGGCAAGTTCTATGCAGTGGGTTCATTCGTAAACAGCAGAGCACAGCGGGGCTTCCTTTTCCTCTCAAAACCTCTCCAATTCTTTGAAATCGACCTTGAAACAAACCCTCTCTTCTACATTGAGCTTCTAGACCCAATTCCAAAAGCAGTTTACCTGAACTCAACTGCTCCAATTTTCGAGCAAGACGGAGTTAACATTGGGCTTGACAATTTCGACGTTTTCCAGCACAGCGTAATCGTAGGCACTTCCGGCTGCGGAAAAAGCAAGCTTCTTGAAATATTCGTGAAGGCGCTCGCAAAAAAGCAGGCGGACATGCGCGTGCTCATCATAGACCCTCATGGAGAGTTTTCAAAAACATTCTCGCAAGACTTCAAAGTCGTAGACTTCCTGCAGAACTACGTTGAGCCTCTCGACGTTGGAAAGAACAAGAGCCCGTTGATTACCCAACTCGTTGCGCAGTTGATTACTTCAACAATAGGGCAGGAAAACAAATACGCAGAGCGCGTGGTTTTCTATTCAGTCCATTTGCTCGCAACCAGCGGGCAGTTGACTCTTTCAAACCTCAATTTACTGCTCACGGATTCCTCAAAGAGAATGGAATTCAGCTCCAAATGCACAAACGACGAGGTGCGGCGCTTCTTTGACGAAGAATTTCAGGACATTTACATGCACCACTTCAACGACGCAATTTTGCCAGTGATTAACTTCATCGGCGAATACCTTCTCTACTTAGGAAAAGCAAAGAAGCTCGAGAATTTGGAGAAGCTCATCGAGAACAACAAAATCACGGTGATTTCCTTCAACCCGCACTACTTCGGGCGCAGAATCATTCGCTTCTTCGCAGGCGCAATCATAAACCAAATGTACTTAATGGCAATCAGCGAAAAGCTGAACCGCCCTACTATACTAATAGTAGATGAGTTCCACACTGTTCAAACAATGGTTGCAAAAGATGTTCTTTCAGAAACCCGCAAGTTCAACCTCTACTTGCACATTTCCGCGCAGTACATCGGGCAGATAGCCAAGCCTGTGCTCGAATCGGTTATGAGCAACGTGCGCAACATAATTTCCTTCAAAGTAACCAAAGAGGACGCACGCATCCTAAGCTCAATGATGGAAATCAAAGTAGAAGAGTTCTTCAAAAAGCGCGTTTCGCCAAGTGAGCTCGAAGAGTCAAAGAAGGAAATGTTCGTGAAACTTCATCCGCGCGAATGCATCGTGCGCCTTTTCGATGGGCAGAAGTATATCCTGCCAATGAAGGTTAAAACAGTTGACGTTGAGAAGTGGAACTAAATTCTGCGCGTTAGCTTTAAATGAATTCTCTGTTCTAATTGCAGCTGGTGATTTTTCATGAAACCCCTAATTGCACTAAACTTTAAAACAACCGGCAACTTAACAAAGAGCAAAATTCTGGAGCTCTCCAAAATTGCAGAAGACGTTGCGCGCGAAACCGGCGCGAACATTGCAATTGCTCCTCCTCAGCTTTTTGCAGCTTTCATTGCTTCGCAGGTGAACATTCCCGTTTTCGCTCAGCACGTTGACGCAAACAAACCCGGCTCAAACACCGGAAGCGTAACAGCAGAGCAAATTAAGGAAGCCGGCGCAATTGGCTCGCTTCTAAACCACTCTGAAAAGCGCTTAACTCCTGAATTAGTAAAAGCAACAGTCGAGCGCTGTCGAGAAGTTGGAATTCAATCTCTCGTGTGCACTGCAAACCCCAAGGAATCGCAAGACTACTCAAAGTTCAACCCAACGTTCATAGCAGTTGAGCCCCCGGAATTAATCGGCTCGGGAATTTCTGTTTCAAGCGCAAAGCCAGAAGTAGTTACAAACTCCGTTGCTCTTGTGCGCGAAGTTTCGCAGAGCGTAATAATTCTCTGCGGAGCCGGCGTAAGCAACGGCTCCGACGTAAAGAAGGCAATCGAGTTGGGCTCGCAGGGAGTTCTTCTCGCAAGCGCATTTACAAAGGCAAAAGACCCCAAGGCAGTTCTTTTAGATATGGCGAAGGCTACGGTTTAACGGCATTTCGCCTTTCGATTATGGAATCTAAAGTTGCAGCAATCACTGGCGCGTATAGCGGACTTGGATCAGCTCTTTCAAGAATTCTTGCTAAAAATGGATACAAATTAGTTATTGGCGGCAGAAATGAGCAGGAACTCAAAAAGTTTGCCGACCAGCTCAAGCACCTCACATCAGTCGCGGC
>JBDROI010000037.1:0-27501 GCA_043810245.1 Microcaldota archaeon | reverse complement strand
GCGTTCTACCCAAAGGAAGCATTGGCTTTGGAATTGAGTAAGTATATGGCCTTAGCCTAGTTCCTTCGCCGCCGCATAACACAAATGCTTTCATAACTCTCACCTCTAGTTTTGTTTCTTCTCCTTTTTCTACTCTCTAATTTTCTTCTCCCATCTTTCTAACTTTCCTTCATGCTGTTCAATAATATCCATAATTCTTGCAGTTGATTTTCCGTCTCCGTAAGGATTTTTTGCTCCGCGCATTTCCGCCTGCTTCTTCTTGTTCTTAATTACTTCGCGCACTGATTTTGAAATAAACTCCTTGTCAAAGCCAACGCAGAATGCAGCGCCTACGTCAACTGCCTCCTGACGGTCTGCAACATAGCGCAGAATCAAGCAGGGGATATGCAAAGAAGCGCACTCCTCAACCAGTCCTCCGCTGTCAGTCAAGCACAAATCGCTTTCAAGCAGAATTCTAAGCGCGTCCGTGTAGTATGGCAAACAAGGCGTCCAAATAATATGCTCTGCTTTTGCAAGCCGTTCTGCATACCCATACTTCTCTGCAGCCTGCTGGGTGCTTGGAAGAACCGAGCAGAAGTAATTAACTTCAGTAGTTTCAAGAAGCGATTCGAAAATCCCGCTCATGCGCTCCTTCTGAAGCATATTCTCCTTCCTATGGCACGACCAAAAAACAAGCGGCTTCTTGAAGTTGAATTTCTCCAAAATTTTGCTCTTCTTGCGCGCCATCTCCGCATGCTGGTAAGATGCATCAACAACAGTGTTTCCAGTTACAAATATTCTATCAGCCGGCTGTCCTTCGCTTAGCAGTGCCTGCTTGCATTTATCCGTTGCCGCAAAGAAAAGCGCGGTGCTTGCATCGCTCGAGCGCGTGCAAATCTGCTCAGGAAACGGTTCCCACGAATTCGTTCTAATTCCCGCTTCAACATGCCCAACTGGCGTCATGCTTATAGCGCCAGCGAGCGAGAAGAAAAGTGCCGTATACGTGTCTCCATGTGTGAGTATAATGTCTGCCTTCTCCTTCTTGCAGATTTTCTCAGTTTCAACCATAATTTTTGCGCCCATTTCGCATGCAGTTCCGCGCGCCTCAATATCATAGGTTGGCCTCGGTATTTCCAAGTCATCAAACAGCTCCGCGTACAAATGCGGCGAGTAATGCTGGCCGCTCCAGAGAATTATTGTTTCATGCCCTCTCTTCAAACTTTCGCGCACCATTGGCGCCATCTTTATAGCGCATGCTCGCGTTCCAAACGCGTGTATTATTTTCATAGTATCTCCTCCAGTTTATCCTTTACTCATTGCTCCTGCTCGCGTCCTTCCATTCGCCGCTGAAAACATAGCCTCCGAGAAGCTGTTTCTTTGCAAGCACTGGGAATACCTCGCTTTCAAGCATTCCCTTTTCAGGTATGAAGTGGAAAATCTCCGGTTCAAAAATGTAAACTCCTGCATTAACAAGATTGCTCTGCTCTTTTCCGCGCGCCGGCTTTTCAACAAATCCAATCACTCTGCTTCCCTCAAGCTTGACAACGCCGTATTTGCTCGGTTCTTCAACTTCCTTAAGCGCCATCGTTGCAACAGTTTTCGCAGATTTATGAAATTCAAGCATATCGCCGATTTCAAAATGGCTTAATACATCGCTGTTCAGCACCATGAAACGCATGTCTTTAAACCTCGCTTTTACGAGATTCACCGCTCCAGCGGTTCCTCTTGGTTCCGCCTCGCGTATATAGCTTATTTCAACTCCAAAATTGCTTCCGTCCCCAAAGTAGCTTTCAACTTCTGCTTCTCCTTTGCGAACTGCAATTATGATTTTCGTTATCTCGGAGCGCGCGAGCCATTCAATTATTCTTTGAAGCACCGGTTTCTCGTCAACCTCGAGAAGCGGTTTTGGCGTAGTGTATATTTTTCCGCGTCCTCCCCCGGCCAGAATGAGTGCAGAATTCATCTTTCTTTCGCCAAGCGCCTTTCTCAGCAGTATCTCTATTGAGTGAGATCTGCTTTTTACATTCTCTCCGTCAACTAGAGAATCGACTTTTTTCAGAAGTGCGGATTCAATGCTAAATGCTATTTTTTCTCGCATATCTCCTATCAGCTCCCACTAAGTCATACTTTTGCATACTTTCCCTTTAAATAGCTTCCGTTTAACGTCGTAGACCTGAGATTATTGCTTTAAGCTTCCTAAGTGGGGTATATACGCTTACGAGGGGAAGCGCCTTAAACAAGGGGTAGAGTGCTAGAAGGTGCGCCTTCTGCAGGTAATACTTCAATCTAAAGTTCTTTACATGTTCGCGTGCTTCCTGCTTCCTAAACGTCGTTCCAATCTGCCCAGAAAGCACTCCCAACTTCTCCCATTTATGCTCAAAAATCCAGCGTTCGTCTATTTTTCCTTCTTCAATTCCCTGCGCGAAAAGCGCAGTTCCTGGATACGGAGTTGCGAGCAGCGAGCCAATATCGTGGGGTGCGGTGCGCGCAAGAAAAGCAAGCGTGTTGTTTATCGTTTTCTCGTTTTCTCCAGGCAAGCCGATGATCGTAAAGAGCCGCGCCTCAATTCCATTCGCTTTCAATATCTTAACTGCGCGTTCAATATCTTCGACTTTATTTCCCTTGTTTATTTTCTTAAGCAATTCTGCATCAGCAGTTTCCATTCCAATATCAACGCGGAAGCATCCCGCGCTTTTCATTGCGCGCGCAAGCTCTTCGCTTATGAATTCCGCGCGCGTTTCAATTCCCCACTCAACACTAAGTTTTCTTTTTTTCAGTTCCTCGCAGATTTCAAGAACAAATTCCTTAATGAGCGTGAACGACTCGTCGGAAAAGTAAACTCTTTTCATTTTAAATTTTTTCGCAAGAAGTTCAATTTCATCAACAACCTTTTTTGCAGAGCGCATGCGGTAAATCATTCCCGGCATTGCCTTGCAGCAGAAGCTGCATTGAAAGGGGCATCCGCGCGAGGCAAATATGCCGATTTCATCGCGTTCTTTAATCAAAATATCTTCATAAGCCGGAATTGGAAGCGCGTCGAAAATTCCCACATGGCATACTCCGAAATTCTCAACAAATTCTTTTTCTTCCCAAAATGAGATCCCAGCAACTTCACGCAAATTTTTGCTCTCAACAATCCTCCCAAACACTTCTTCCGGCTCGCCTTTTATCACTACATCAAAATGCTCCTTGAACGCGCTTGGATAAATCGTTCCATGGGGTCCGGACAGAACAATTTTTGATTTGCCATAATTTTTGACTACGCGCACTGCGTTCAAAACATGTTTCGTAGTTAAAGGGAAGCATCTCCACAAACCAAGCGGAGCAGACGAAATAAGAACCCATTCGGGCGCGAACTCCTTCAGCTCGCTAAGTAGTCCTTCATTGCTTAAACTGCGCGTGTGCGCGTCTATAATCTTTACTTCATGCCCGCGCGCCCTCAGAAGCGGCGCCATATACGCTTCGCTTGTTGGCGTATCTGAAGAAGCAGTAAACGTTTCAATCGGAGAAGCAGTCATAAGGAAGTTATCCATCTCTTCCGCGCTGAGCCCGATTACGCTCGGGCTTCTATTTGGATTAAGAAGAACTATACGTTTGCCCATTTGAAATCAACCACTCAGCGGCACAACTCTTCTACCATTTTTGCGTACTTTCCCATAAGTGTTTTTGCTTCCTCTGCGCTCTTTGCTTCTGCAAAAACACGTATGTAATTTTCAGTTCCCGACGGTCTCGCAATCACCCAGCTTTTCTCAAAGTCAATGCGGATTCCGTCAACAAGTGTAAGCTTTCCCTTTCCTTCTTTCTTAGCTAGTCCAATAAGCTTTTCAATCGCCTCAAACTTTTTCTTTCCTTCGCAGACAATTTTTGTTTTTGAATTGTAATACTCAGGAAGCTCTCCAATAAGCTTTGAAAGCGGCTTTTCGCATACTGCTTCAACAATTTTTGCAGCAGTGAATAACCCGTCTTTTCCCGGGTGAATCTCGGGCCAAATAACTCCGCCAACTTCCTCGCCGGCAATTGCAGCTCCGTCTTTCCTTATTACTTCCGATAAATACGGCCCCCCAACTGCAGTGTAAACGAGCTTCCCGCCCGCGTTTTCCGTAACCTCTTTTACGACGTTGGAAGTTGCAACCGTGGTTGCGCTCAGCTTCTTCACGCCTTTCTGCGCGAGCTTTATTTTTACGCAGAGCGCAAAGCTTTTATCGCCAATAATATAGCTTCCTTTTTCATCAACAAATATCACACGATCTGCATCGCCATCCCAGGCAATTCCCAGGTCTGCTTTCAGAAGAGGAACGCTTGCAACCAAGTCTGCAATGTTCTCGCGCGACGGCTCCGAGTTTCTTCCTGGAAAGAAGCCGTCCGGATGCGAGTTTATTGTAGTAACTCCGCACCCCATTTCGCGGAACAGATACGGCGCTATAAGCGAAGCGGTTCCGTTTCCGCAGTCAAGCACAACATGCAGTTTTTTCTTCTCAGTTTTTGCACAATCTACAAACTTCTTTATCCCATCAATGTGCTCTCGTATCGCGCGCTCGTCTTTTTCAACGTTCTTGATATCGCTCCAGCCGGCGCGCTTGCTTTTTCCCTCTAAATAAATTCTCTCAATCTCTTCCCCGCGTTCGCTCGTTATTCCAATTCCGTTTCCGTCAACAAACTTGAGTGCATTCCATTCAGGCGGATTATGAGGAGCAGTAACAATTATTCCGCCATTGGCTTTTCTCTTGTGGACGAGGAATTCAACAGTGGGCGCAGGCACCACGCCCAAGTCGACTACGCGAGCTCCAGCGCTTGTCAAACCCGCAATTGCAGCGTTCGCAATCATCTCGCCAGAGGTTCTCGTGTCCCTGCCGATTAGAATCGTTCCGCCCTTGGAATATGAAGCAAATGCAGCACAAATTCCTGCAACAAATTCAGGTGAAAGTTCCTCGACCTTCTTTCTTATTCCATTGGTTCCAAAAAATTTCGCCATACTATCGCCGTGTGTTTACAAATATAAATGTTAACTTTCTTAATACCTCGCGTATGTTGAGAAGGCTTTTCAAGCAGAGCGTATTCGCCGTCGCAGGCCAGGTATCGCTCCTCGCCCTAAGCTTTGCGTTCAGCATGCTGTTTTCTAGACTGCTGACTCCTGCTGACTTTGGGCTTGTGCTAACGTTTACTTCTCTAACTATGTTTGTAGTTCTCATCACAGATTTCGGAATGCTTAACACCATAGTGAAATTCGTTGGAAAAAGCGTGTTCGCCGAAGACGGAGAAACCAATTTCTATTTCCGCTACTTCCTAAGAATACGCTTGGTAATCGTCACGATTTCAACCCTGCTTATCTACTTCTACTCCGAGAATTTGGCTCTCCTCCTTCTCCATAGCGCAGCATACACCTATATCTTCCAAACAATAGCCGCCGTTTCTTTTCTCTACTCCTTCATTCCGTTCCTCGACGCCCTCATCTCTTCAAAGAACCGCTACGACTACCTCTTTCTCGGAGTTCTTTCAGTAAACTCGCTTCGCCTGTTCATCCCGCTTGCGCTCATTTTCCTCTTCGCTTCCCGCGATCCCTCCCTAGTAATAATGGGAATCTCCGCGGCGTTCGTACTCGGCCTCATTTACTACATCATTGCATTTGCGCATCTATTCAAGGACCATCTAACATACGTTGTCGCGCCACGCAGTCTTTCCGCTCTCCACGAGTTTCTTTTCTTCTCCGCACTGTTGAACACGGGAGGCGCGCTTTTCAGCAACCTTGACGTAATGCTTCTCAACTACTTCATCAGCCCCGTTGAAGTTGCAATGCTCAAGTCTGCACAAGTAATAATGAATGGAGTTCTTGCGCTTACACCCACCTCTACCCGCTTCCTCTTCAGCGCGCTCGTGGAAATGGACGCAAAAGAGCAGTTGAGCAGACAGCTCAAAACATACGATATGACAATAAAATACGGAGCGATGTTTGCAATTCCATTGACTTTCTTCTTGTTCTTTTTCTCAAAGAAAATCATCTTCCTCATCTACCCAGAAACTTATGCTCCTGCTTCAGTTGCGCTTCAGCTATTTTCTATTTCCATCTTCTTCATTTTCATCCAAGGCTTGGGTGCAAACCTGCTCTACGCAAAGGGCAAAATAAAAGAAATCTGCGCGGTTTCCATCAGCTCCTCAATCCTCAGCTTAGGGCTGAACTATTGGTTGATCCCCCAGTTTGGGTTTATGGGTGCGGCTGCAACCTCCACTTCAATTAACTTCGTAATGTCCATTGTAGTAACCACGCTTGCAATCAACTCTTTACCTGGGCTCAAGTTCCGAATAATGTACCTAATAAAACCGCTCGCAGTTTCGATTCTCGTAACCTTCCTTCTTTTCACCGCGCGCCAGTTTATTCCAGATGTGCTTCCGCTCGGAATGGGCATACCTAACATATTCCTTTTTGCAGCTTTTGGAGGGCTCCTTTGGGGCGCTCTCTACTTAGCAATCCTGGATCAAGAAGACTGGGGCTTAATCAAGCGCCTGATTAGGGCGTACAGATAAGAAAAAGCAATAATGAACGCGCGCGCACAGGAAAGCACAACATACCCAAAACTCGGAAACACCATCTTCGTAAGCCAAATGCACCTGAATGCCTCAAACACTACGACTGCGAGCAGAAGCGCGCTCAAATAAAAGAACGGATAGTAAATCAAGCCCAGAAGCGCAAACAAGAAAACAAAACCCCAGTGCGCAGGCGCAAGCGGGTGCAGAATGTTTCTCAAGCGCTTCTTAATTACTTCGAGCGTCAGGCTCCCTCCGAGCCAGCTTGCCTGCTTCGTGAAATCCGCAATTGAACTTGGATCGAGATGCGAAATGTACGCATTTACTTCTTCAACCTTTACTCCCTTCTTCTTCAATTTATCTGCAATCTCCCTATCCTCAAAATATTTCAGCTTCTCGTTGTACCCTCCAATTTCATCAAAGAGCTCGCGCGTATAGCACGCAGGAACAATGAACGCCTCTTCGCTTCCCCGCGATTCTCCATAGTGCGTTGCGCGCACCCAGTAGCATTTTTCCATGAACGTTTCAGGCTTCGCCCGTTTGCTCTTCCACGTTGCAGCGCGCACTCCAGTCTTTGCCATTACTTTTTCAATTTCTTCAATGCAGTTCGGGTCAAGCATAATGTCTGCGTCAATGAAAATAAGCAGTTCTCCCTTTGCCGCTTTTGCTCCTTGGTTGCGCGCGAAAGAAACTCCTCTTCTCTCGCTGAAGTGAACGAGCTTCACTCTCCCGCTTGTCTTCTTCTCGTACTCGCGCACAATCTCTGGAGTCTTATCTGAAGAGTCGTCAACAATGATTACCTCGTCCGCCAAGCGCGTCTGCGCCAGGTGTTTGGCAAGCGAGCGCTCAATCATCTTCTCTTCATTGTGCGTCGGTATTATTACTGAAATTCGCATGCTTTTCACTTCGAGCTTTAACGTTATAAATCTGTCGCTCAAAATAAAATCATGCGCAATTTGCTCCTCGTGGCAAATGCGCGTTCGAACCGCAAGTTCGAACTGCGTATCTGCTACATCGCGCCGGCAATAGAAATTCCGGGGAAAGACGGCGGCTCTGTTCACGTTTACGAAGTTGTCAGCGAGCTCGCGAAAAGAGGTGTTGAAGTTTCCCTCATTGCGCGCAAGACTCGCGAGTTAAGCACCCCTAATTTACGCGTAATTGACGTCTCCTCTCGCTTCGTCTGCCTCAAATATACAAAGACTTTTCTGCGCGTTCTCCAGGAAGCGCGCGGAAGCGACCTAATCTACGAGCGAACAGACTTCTTCGGAATCGGCGCAATTGCAAGTTTTCTCACGGGCAAGCCGCTCGTTATGGAAACAATTTCCGCAATTATTGACGAGCGCGCTCCGCGCTTGCTCCGCGGCATTTTAAGCTTCTGGCTGAACATGCGCTACAAGCGCGCGAGGAAAATAATCACCCCTATTGACACGCTCATTCCCGAGCAGTTTAGGGCAAAAACATTCACCCTAGAATGCGGAGCAGACGTGGAAAAATTCGCGCGCGTTTCTCAAGCAGAAGCAGACGTGCTTAAGCGAAAGCTCAAGCTCGAAGGAAAAAAAATTGTTCTTTTTTCGGGCGCCTGCGGCGAATGGCACGGAATCTACGACTTATTCAGCGCGCTCGAACTGCTCCGTGCGAAGCGCAAAGACATTGAGCTACTTCTCATAGGCAAGAACAATATTGCCCCCATAATTAAGCGCGCGCAGAAAATAGGCGGAATCCACATTCTCGGTCCGCAGCCGAGCGAAGATGTTCCCAAATTCCTTAAGCTTGCAGACGTTCTCGCAGCGCCCTTCAACCCGTCTTACTTCCCTCCTCTTCTCAAATACGGCTTCTACTGGTCTCCGCTCAAAGTCTTTGAGTACATGGCTTCCGGCAAGCCAATAGTTACAACAACCCCCCTCGAGCGCGTAATTGAGCACCAGAAGCACGCGCTCATAGTAAAACCTGGGAACATTCAAGCTCTCGCGGACGCAATAGAGTTTCTAGCAGACAACCCGGAAGAAGCCGCGCTTCTCGCAAAAAACGCGCAGGAAAAAGTGGCAAGCGAGTTTACCTGGAAGAAGCACGTTGACAAGCTGGAGAAAGTTCTCAAGGAAGCAGCTGGCAAAATGAACTGAAACTAGTTTCACCGCCCCGTATGATACTTCCCAATTGCGCGAAGCAAAACTCCTTGAAAAACCCCTACCCCTATGCATAGAACGCGCGCAATTTCGAGCAAAGGAACATAAAACAAGCTCTCAACAACTCTGCTTTTTCTAAACACACGCCAAGCTCCGCGAAGCGAGCGAAGCAGAAGAACTGCAATGAGCGCAAGCACCAACGGTGGGAAAAACGGAAGTAAAATCAAACTTAAAACCATTAGAAGCGCGAGCCCAAGCGTAATCGCCGCGCGCGTGTCTTTTGTGCCCGCTTTCATCACATAATTCGGAAGAGTTCTCCCATACCATAAATTCTTCACTCCATAGTCTTTGAGCGAAGAAGGCGCGCCGATTCCAACCTCTAATTTTGCTTTTGCTTTCACGACTTTTGAATTCGCAAGCACCTTGTTTACGCGCTCGGCAAAGTCTCTGTCTTCTCCAAAGCCCAGCTTGGTATCATAGCCTCCAGCTTTCTCAAATACGCTCTTTCTTATTACTTTTTCTCCGTAGTACGGAACGTCTGTTTCCTTGTAGAACATTATGCGCTCAAGAAGGCTCGCAGATTCAGGGCAGAACGTAGTAATCTCAAACTCAACTGCTTCTGCATCGCTTGGAAACTCGTCTTTAACTGTTTCGCAGTAGTGCCGCCCTACTTGAGTGTCCGCGTCCTTGAATACAATCACATCGCTTTTTGCAGCTCTCCAGCCCATCTCGCGCGCCTTTCCAGGCCCTCTTCCGTTTGTTTCAACGAGCAGGCGTATATATGGATACTTGCGCTTGTGCCTCTCAATCACTTCGCGCGTTCCATCCGTTGAGCCTCCGTCAACGAAAATAATCTCATCAAAAGGCGCGCTCTGCCTAAGAAGCGCGTGCACGCAACGCTCTATCTTGCGCTTCTCGTTGTAAGTAGGAACTACAACCGCAATCGTTACCATGCTTGAAATGAGAACGAGCGCACTATTAAACTTTTCCTACTTTCTTTTCACCGCATTAACTACTTCATCATAAACTCTCGCAAAATAAGCATTCCAGTTCCACCTAGCTGCGTCGCGCGCGCCTTTCTCCTCAGGAGTTTTTGCAAGCGCTTTTGCAATGTTTTCAACAAATGCTTCTTCAGTGGGTTTGCACGTGAATTCATTTGGGTTACTTTCCAGAATTTCCGCAACGTATGCGTCTTCGGTTACAACAACATTTTTCCCAAATGCAAGAGCCTCAAGAACCGTCAATCCGTACGCGCACCATGCAGAAAAAACAAATACATCGCAGCATCTATAATAATCAGGAAGCTCCTCTTCGCTTATAAATCCCGGGAAAATTATTTCTTTTTCGAGCTTGAGCTCTTTCGCAAGCTTTTCCAAATTCTCTTTCTCTTCTCCCCGTCCTCCAATTACGAGCACGGCATTTTTTTCTATCTCAAGCACTTTTGCGAACGCGCGCATGAGCATATCCAAGCGCTTGCGCGCATCGAGCCTGCTTATGCTCAAAACCATTTTTTTTCCGCTGATTCCAAGCTTCTCTTTTATATCAATTCCGCGCACCTTCTTCGGAAGCTCTTGATCAATTCCTGCACGCAGAACAACCGAATCTACTCCGTAAAGAACCTTTACTTCCTCTTTCAATTTGTTCGCGAGCACGAGCACGCGTCTGCTCTTTCTAACAGCTTCGCGGTCAACGCGCGCAACAACCTCTGCATACCCTTTTTTCAGAATGTTCGCACTAAGCTCCTTAGGTGTAAACTCTTCATGGCCCGCGCAAGATTTGCGAAGCTCTTCAAAATGCGTCTTGTGAATGCTAGTATATTTTACATAATCTTCCGGAAACCAGAAACTAGTTCCGTGCATATGAACAACATAAGGAATGCCTGTTCCCATAGTTGCCAAGTAAGCGAGAATATGATTCGGCTGGGTATGTGCAACAACCACATCCGCCTTGAATTCCTTGAGCGCGTCCCTTATTTTCGTTATTCGCGCGAGTCCTCTATGCATTCCAATTTGCTTGACTTCAACTTCATCTTTAACATATTCATCAAGCACGCGCTTGTTGAATTCACCTGAAAGAATTAAACAGAAATCTCCTCGTTTCTTGAAGTACTTTGCTTCTTCAACAAGCAGTCTTTCAGCTCCGCCAAAGCCCGCGACTTTTTCGTAAAGGAAAACAACACGCATTCAATCTCCTTCTTCGTTTTTTGCCATCTACTTCTTCGAGTAATAAGAAACAGTCTCCTCCAAACCCTGCTTTAAGCTTGTTTTTGCCTCAAAATCAAGCACTTCCTTCATCAAACTAATATCTGCGCACCTTCTCAGTATTTCAAACGGGCGCTCCTTTCCAAATTCTGCCTTCAGCTTCTTTCCAGAAACCTCAATCACAGTATTCGCGAGTTCAAGTATGCTCGTCTCTCTTCCAGTTCCTAAATTAAGCGTTTTTCCCTCTGCTTTCTCGCTCTCAGCAGCTAAAATTGTTGCCTCAATATTATCCTTAATATACGTGAAATCGCGCGTCTGTTTTCCATCTCCAAAAACTATGGGTGCATTTCCAGCAAGCACTCTTCCGACAAAAATTGCAACCACAAAACCGTACGCGCTTCCGTCTTGCCTCGGCCCATAAACATTGAATAGGCGCAAATTCACCGTAGGGAGCCCATAAACTTCGTTGTATGTGTTGCAGTATTTTTCTCCAATGAGCTTTGCAACAGCATAAGGAAATTTAGCATTCATCACTCCGTCTTCGCGCTCAGGCATTTCAACAGGATGCCCGTAAACTTCCGAAGAAGAAGCATTCACAACTTTTGCATCGTTTGCGCGTGCCGCCTCGAGAACATTAATTGTCCCCACAACATTGACGTTTAACACATCAAGCGGCTTCTCAAGAGTTCTGTCAACTCCAACTACTGCGGCGTGATGAAAAACAAGCTCAACCTCGTGCTTCTTCATGGTTTCGCGCACGAGTCTTTCATTCATTATACTTCCCTTAACAAACGTGAAATTCTTCGCATCTTTTGGTAAATTTTCAAGTCTTCCCGTGGACAAATCGTCAAGGCAAACTACGGTTTTTCCGCTCTTCAAAAGCTCCTCGCACAAATGCGAGCCAATGAAGCCCGCGCCACCCGTAACCAAAACATTTTCAGCCATGTTATCTACCCAAACCGACATAATCTGCGTTCTTCAACTCGCTTTCTTTTCCAGCAAACACGTTCTTCGTGTCGAACAAAATTTTTCCCTTGAAATCAATTTTCATAAGCCCTTCTTTATATTGCTTGTGCGCGCACGCGAGCACGTAAGCATCAACATCCGCGTTTTCAACTTCCTTCCACTCAACTCCAAACTCGCTGGTTGCCTGCTCATTTGAAATGAGCGGGTCATGCGCATAAACCTCAAACTTCTCGCGCTTCAGCTCCTCAATAAGCTTCTTCGACGGAGAGATTTTCGTGCTTGCAACGTCTTCTTTATAAGCCAACCCGAGAACGAGCACTCTTTTCTTTTCACCCATTTTTTTCTTCAGCTTCTTTGCAACATAACTCGCCATTCCGTCGTTTATCGCGCGCGCAGTTTTCACAAGCGCAAGCTCTCTTCCGTGCTTTGCAGCAAACTCTCCCAACCACCTAGGGCTTACTGGTATACACTCCCCCCCCACTCCAGGCCCGGGGTAATGCGCCATGAAAGCAAATGGCTTTGTTGAAGCTCCTGCGAGCACTTCAGTTATGCTCACTTCAGTTCCATCAAAAAGCTTCGCGAGCTCGTTCGCGTACGCAATATTCACGTCTCTAAACGTGTTCTCCACGAGTTTTATAGCTTCTGCCGTCTTTATGTTTGAAACCGGGAAAATTTCTGCATCAATTGCGCTTTCATAAAACCGTTTTGCAACACTCAAACTTTCTTCATCGCTCGCTCCAATTACGCGCGCAATATTCCTTATTTTGAACTTTATGTTTCCCGGGTCTACTCGCTCAGGGCACTGCACCAAGCCGAAGTCAACTCTGGCTTTCATCCCGTTTTTCTCAAACCGAGGCTGGAGAACTTCTTCAGTAACTCCCGGGTATGTGCTGCTTTCAACAACAACAAGCGTTCCTCTGCTCAAGACTTTGCCGACGTCTTCTGCGCACGCCTTAATCGGCGATAGATTCGCGTTCTCTCCGCAGATTGGAGTTGAAACCGCAACAATAACAACATTGCATTTTGGAACAGTTTCAGCAATGCTCAAACTCGCCAAGAAGCGCTTCTCTGCAAACAGCTTCGCAATGCTTCCGCTTAATCCGTCCTCTCTTATTGGCGAGATTCCGTTTTTCAAGAGCTCAATCTTCTTCTGGTCTATATCAACTACATGAATAGAATATCCTGCGTCTCCAAAAAGCTCGCACACGCGCAAGCCGACTTCTCCTGCTCCAATTACGCATACTTTAACTTCGGACGGGTTGTCTAGTTTGAATGAGAACTGCATAGAATTACCCCAGCTTCCTTAAGAAACGTAACCATTTTAAATCTGCAAATTTAAGTAGTTTGCTATGGCTCCTTTCATCTCTATAGTCGTGCCAGTTTACAACAACGAGCGCACAGTGCGCAAATGCATAGAGTCGCTCATAAACCAAACATACACAAACAGCGAAATCATTGCAATTGACGACGGCTCAAAAGACGAAACAGGAAAAATTCTGGATTCATACGCGCCGAAAATCCGCGTAGTCCACCAGAAGAATGCTGGGCGCGCAGAAGCTCGAAACGCAGGATGGAAAATTGCGCGCGGCCCCTTTGTTTTCTTCGGAGAAGCAGACGCCTACTATGAGCCGCACTACGTAGCAGAGCTCGCAAAAGTGGTTGAGAAAAATCCAAACTCAACTGCAGGCGGCTTGCTTCGCGTTTGGAACCGCGGAACCTGGCTTACCGAAGCAATAGAATGGGAGCAATGCGCAAAGCAGGAGCGCTATTTGAAGAGCGGCGCGCGCACCGGAGGCTGGATATTCCACAAGAGCATTCTCGAGAAGCTCAACGGCTTGGACAAGAAGTTCATCATCATGGAAGATTTCGATTTGTTCCAGCGTGCAAGCAAGCTCGGAGTGAAAGCAGAAATTACAAGCGCAAAGTGGTTTCACACAGAAAGCAGTTCAGTTTGGGCTACTATTCTAAAGAGCAGAACAAGTGCATTCGATTTGCCTATTCTTCTTCAGCGCTATCCGCGGCAGTTCTTCTTCCGCGTCTTTGGCCTGCTCTTCAACCTTGCAATTCCGCTTGCGCTCATCCTCTCGCTTCTTTGGCAGCCTTTCATTTACATTTTTGCCCTTCTCCTCCTAGCATTTCTCTACCAAAACAAATCGTTCATCTCCTACGGTTTGCGAACCAGAGAAATTTCCAAAATGCTCACCTACTTAATAGTTCTAAAATACGCGCGCAACATTGGCTTCGCCTGGGGCGTTTTGATTCTTCTAAAAAGGCGCATTCTTTTCTTCCTCTAGTTTCCTATTCTTAAAGTTTCAGCTCTTTCTTTGCAAACTCAGCAATCTCCTTCATGCTCGCAAACCACACATCCCACGAGTAGACATCTTGAAGCAGTTTTCTGATTTTCGCGTAGCTCACTTCATCCAATCCGTTTGCTATTCTGTCGCTTCCATACTTCTTAGTTATGTGCGCCTTAATGCTGAGCAATCCTCCAGATTTCACAATATTGCGCGCTTCAGCAACCAAATGCGTCGCATCCCAGTTCTGCGGAACATGAACTATGCCCTCAACAGCGCTCAGCTCGCGCGCATTCGGATAGCAGGAAACAAACTCGTACTCGCGCTCTTTCAGCGCCTGCAGTAAACCTGAGCTCACTCCCCACCCAGGGGTTCTAAAGCCTCGAACAAAAGGAAGCTTTGCATCCGCAAATATCGCTTCTGCTTTCTCCAGCTTTGCATTGCTTTCTTCGTAGCTTGCTCCCTGAAACTCAGCAGAATACGGATAGCGCGGCGAGTAGTGGTTTAACCCATGAACTGCAATTTCAAACTTTCCTTTTCTCGTTTTTTCGCGCAGCCACGAGCACCATTCTGGATGCAAGTCTAGCCTAAATTTTGTCTCATCCCAAAGTTCATACTTTGAGCCAAAAACAAAATCCAATTTTCTTCTCCACCTGCCTGCGAATTTCTTATACCTCCATTCGGGAGTAACAAAGAGCGTCATTTTCAGCTCAGGAAACTCGTCTCCCAGAAGCGTAAGAAACCTGAAAACTCCTTCATCTTGCTCGCCGCTGCAGTCTGCAATATCGCTCGCGCTCTCGGGATGAACGTCGTCAACGTTGATATTCAGTGCGGCTTTGCAGTTTTTCGGCCAAGCAATTTCCTTCATTTTCTCCCTCTAACAATTACTACTTTCAGCATACAAGTTTAAATATCCTAAAAACCTTCAAATATATCCCATTAAGGTAATGCTATGCACTCTTCTAAAACCAATCAGCAAACCGCAAAACAAACTCCGCAATATTCCGTTTTTGATCCAACTGCGCGCCGCTTACTCAGTTCGGCTCCCCTTCTTTGCCCTGACTTCAAGCGGGATATAACTCCGCGCGAGCTCAGTGAATTAACTGGCAAAAATCTTAAATTTGCTCAAAAAACAAGCAACGGAAAAAGCATAATCCTTGCAACCACTCTCAGCCCCACGCTTGGAGACTGCGTGCAAAACGTAGAAGGAACCCCCTACGAATGGTTTCAAATTTTCAATGCGTTCGACGAGCCCTACCGAATAGACGGCAAGCCAGTTGTTTTCTACCGCGCGCAATGCCACGGAAAAAATCGCCTAAAAAATATTTTTCACCGCGCCGGAGTTGCCTTCTACTTGGCTCCAAGCGGAGAGCTTCTCGTTCCTATGCGAAGCTCCAAAAAAGACTCCTTCAAGTTAACTGCGGACAACAGCGTAGGCGAGCACAACTACATAGGCGAATCATACCTACTGGCAACCGCGCGCGGCTTCAGGCGCGAGCTTGGCGTATCCATCGAACCAACCCGCCTGCTTCCAATGCTTAAGCTCGTAATACGCGATGAAGAACAGTGGCAGATGAGCGCCTTTTTCGTTTATTTTGGGGTGACGCGCAAGCTCGTGCTTTCCGAAGACGAAATAGACAAAGAAAAAACAAAATGGATTCCACTAAAGCAGCTGACTGGAAAATCCATAAACGAAATCCAGCGCGAACTGAATTTCCGAAAAGACAGCCTGCTTCCTTTGGAGCGCTTAATAAGCGGCTTCGAGCAGTTTAAATCTCTTGCGCGAGAATAAGTGAAGCAGGTATAGATATGAACATACTCTCGTTGGCCGGTCTGCTCATCGCATATTTTCTTCCTGGCTACCTTCTCTCCTTCCTACTCTTCAAAAATCAAGAGATTTCGCGCGCAGAGCGAGCTCTCTTCAGCTTCACTGCAAGCATTTCCATCTTGGGCGCGCTCATGCACATTCTCGGCTTAACGTTTGGCTTCAACTTTTGGCTCATTCTTCTACTTCCTCTTTTCATCTGCGCGCTCCTTTACTTCTTTGCGCGCAAAGAGCTTGAAACCAGTTTCAGCATCCCTAAGTTTGAGCTTCCTGCTCTTTCGCTTCTCGAAAAGCTCGCGCTCGCAGTCATTCTTCTTCAGCTCATTTTCGCTCTTTACTACTCTGTTTTCTTCCCAATAGAAGGAGGAGATGCAGTTGCATACCACGCCCCATATGCAAAGCTTTTCTACCAGGCGGGCAGAATCTACAACCCAGAGGGCTTCCTCGACATTACGAATGCAGTCCCCCACGCAACCCACCTCATCGGCACTTGGTTCTACATTCTAGATGGAGGAGTAAACGACCTCTTCCTCCGCCTCCTCTCGCCTCTCTGCACGCTCTTCTTTACTCTCCTCGTTTTCCTTTTTGCGCAGAAGCTCTTCAATAGGCAGACAGCAATCATAAGCACTGCAATTTTTGCATCAATTCCGCTCGTGGTTGCGCACGCCTCCTCCGCCTACATAAACCTGCCCGAAGCATTCTTCGCCTCCTCAGCCCTCTACTTCCTCCACCTCGCGCTGAAAAGCAAAGAAACCCGCCACTACCTTGCGGCAGGCCTGCTAACAGGCTTCGTCCCTCTGCTGAAGCACTCTGGATTTATAGCCCTCTTCATTGCAGGAGCGCTGCTTCTGCTATTCAGGCCCAAGCTTAAGCACATTCTCCTCTTCAGTCTGGCCTTTTTCCTCTTCCTCTCTCCGATTTGGTACATGCGCGATATAGTTGAGTTTGGAAGCCCCTTCTACCCTCACTCCCTCTTTGGGGAAGCCAAGCCCTACGGAACGCCCCCGCACGAGTTCTTTCTTTCATACTTCTTCGACGGAATGATTGCAATAAACTGGGGAATAGGCCCCTTCCTCCTCACCTTCGGCCTGGCCGGCCTCTACTACTTAAACAGAAGCAGATATGATGAAAAATTCCTCGCCCTCTGGCTTCTTGGGGCAATAATATTTACAAGCCTCTTCACCCAAAGCGGCCGCTTTATGCTTTGGGCCGCTCTCCCCATTGCAGTGCTTGCCGGAAAAGGAGCCTGCGAGCTCATCAGCAGAAACAACGGCCTCTGGCGCACAGCAGTTTTCACGCTTCTCCTTCTTCAAATCCTCCCAATGCTTTTCCTAGGAGTTGTGAGCTTCAAAACATCGCGCATAGCCTATGGCGAGGGAACTCTCGCTCTAAGCTTCTACTTTCCCCCGCCCCAGCATGAAGAATTTCTGGAAGGGCTCTATGGGGACGATGCCTGGAGCGCCTACAAATTCATCAACTCCCAAACTCCCAGCAACTCAAAAATAATCTCAGTAGAATCCCCAATATACTTCATCGACCGCCCCCTCTACGTTCCCGAGCACATGCAGCTCCCGGACAAGCTCGAGCCCGCCCTCCTCGAGCTTAAAGAAAAAGGAATAACTCACATCCTAGTTACGCATGTAGACAAGCCCCCCAATTATCTCCCCCTACAATCAGCTTTCCAAAACCTAAACAATACAAAATACTTCGAGCTCGTCTACAGCACGGAAACAGCCCAGGTATACCGAATACGGTGAAAAAATGAAAAACGAACAAAAAATAGTTATATATATTTGGCTTGCATTCATTCTCTACTGGCTGGCGCTCGTTCTGCTCTGGCCCCAGCTGCAGGGATTCCTGCTTAAACTTATAGGAGTTGTATTGCCTTGAAAATTTCAGTAATCCTCCCAACCTACAATGAGAAGGAAAATGTCGGCGAGGCGGTGCGCAGGATTTCCTCACTGCTCGGAAAGGATACAGAGTTTATAGTGGTTGACGACAGCAGTCCGGATGGAACTGCGGAAGCAGCGCGGAAGCTTGCGCCCGAATACAATGTGAAGGTGTTAGTGCGCGCCAAGCGCGTTGGATTGGGCGCAGCTCTGCAGGAAGGCTACGAATCTGCATCTGGAGACCTCATTCTCTCTGCAGACACAGACCTCCAGCAGAACACCGAAGCACTGCTGAAAATTGTGGAGGCGCTCAACTCCGGATTTGATTTTGTAGAAGGTTCGCGCTACTGCAAAGGGGGAAAAGTTGAGGGCATTCCTCCTCTCCGCCAGCTTGCAAGCAGAACTGCAAACATACTTGCGCGCATAATCACAGGAGTTCCTTTCACTGATTTTACGGACAATTTCAGAGGCTTCAAGAGGGAAGTTCTCCAAAAAGTGAAATGCACAAGAAGAAACAACGTATACCTAGCCGAGTTTATAGCAAAAGCAAGGCGCACAGGCTTCAAGCTTAAGGAAACTCCAGTTACATTCACAGTTCGAAAGAAAGGAGGCTCAAAGATGAGGCTGATGCGGGAATCGCTCCTCTTCATCTTCGAGCTCGTGCGCATGAAGCTGGAGGGCGAGATATGAACCCCCTCTTGCATCTCATCATCACGCTTCTTGCCTGCATTCTGCTCTATCTTCTAATCTCATTTCCCCCTTTTTTCATCCTCCTCGCCCTTCTGCTCACCCTTCTTGTGGACTTTGCAGACCACTCGCTCGTAATATTGTTCTGGAAAGGATCATTCCTGGATGAAGTGAGAGCAAAGATATATTCCCTCAAACTAAAAGAAGCCTACTCATTCTACTACAACGGAAGAAAGAAGCACGTGCGTTCGATGCTTCTCCACAACCTCATTTTCCTCCTCCTGGCCTTCCTGGGCGCTTTTCTCCTTCCCTTCCACTACATGCTCTCAGCACAGTTCGGCGTAACGCTACATTTTATAACTGATATCTGCGAAAATATTAGAGACGGCTCGGCCGACTTTTGGTTCGGCCGGCTGAAGAGCATAAGGAAGTGAATCTAATGAAGGTAGGCGTTGGCGGAATAAACATAGGCGAAAAAGAGCGCGCGCAGGTTCTCGAAGCCCTAGACTCCTCGCGCATAAGCATGGGCAAGAAAACCGCAGACTTTGAGCGCAAGTTCTCTGCATACATAGGCGCAAAGCAGGGCATAAGCGTGAGCAGCGGAGCTTTCGCAGACCAAATTGCAATCGAGTCGCTCATCTACTCAAAGCGCATACAAAAAGGAGACGAAATTGCCATTCCCGCTCTCGCTTTCATCGCAGTTGCAAACTCCGTTTTACACGCGGGCTGCAAGCCGCTCTTCACCGACGTTGACGAGCAATATTTCTCAATGGATTTGAACGATCTGCAGGAAAAGCTTACAAAGAAAACCAAAGCAATTCTCGCAGTGCATAATTTTGGAATTCCGCACGACATGGACGAGCTGACAAAGTTTGCGCGCGACAACAAACTATCGCTCATTGAAGACGCGGCAGAAGCGCACGGAGCAGAATGGAAGGGAAAAAAGATAGGCAGTTTCGGAGCGCTCAGCTGCTTCTCCTTCTACGTTGCGCACATCATAACTTCGGGTGAAGGGGGAATGATTCTAACCGACGACAAAGAGCTCGCGGAAATTTCGCGAAGCCTGCGCGCGCATGGAAGAGCTTGCAACTGCCCAACATGCGTTCTTCTCACTTCTCCAGAAGCCTGCCCAATACGCTTCACAAAAGGAAATGAAGACAAGCGCTTCCTCTTTTTATACCCTGGGCACTCGGCAAAGATGAACGATCTCGAGGCGGCAATCGGCCTTGCACAGCTCGAGAACATAGAAGAAGTTGTGAAGAAACGACGCGAGAACGTAGACTACCTAAACTCGCGCTTGAAAAAATTCTCAAAGCAGCTTCAGCTTCCAAAGGAGCGCGAGAACGGAAAAAACAGCTACTTATGCTACCCCATCATCACACGCGGAAATGCGAGCAAATTTCAGTTCATCCAGCATCTTGAGAAGCTCGGCATAGAGACGCGCCCGCTCTTCGGAAGCGTTCCAACTCAGCAGCCCGCTTTCTCATTCATGGGCCACAAGCTGGGAGACTTTCCAGTTTCCGAGCGCGTAAGCAACAATGGATTTTACATAGGCTGCCATCAATACTTGGAGCGCGCCCAGCTCGACTACGTAGCCGACGCGTTCACTTCTTTTCTAGAGAAGAAATAGTTCGTTTAAGCCCTTCTTCAATTCCAACTTTAGCTTCAAAGCCAAGCTTTTTCTTTGCTTTCTCAACGTCCGCGCGCTCTTCAGTCAACGGATCCGAGCCCGAGAGCCTAATCTCCAGCTTCTTCTTCATCAGCTTTGAAGCAATTCCAACAAGCTCTTCTATAGAGGTCGCCTCGCCAGTTCCTATATTATACGTGTCGGATTCTCTTTTCTCAAGCGCAAGAACAAGTGCATCAATTACATCGTCAACATAAACAAAATCGCGCTTTGACTGCACGCTTCTCAGCGCAATCTCGCTTCCTTTTTCCGCCTGCCTCAAAATCGTGGGAATTATCAAATCGCTTTTCTGCTCCGGACCGTAAACATTGAACACTCTCAAAATAGGAGTTTTGATTCCATAGTGGAGCGCGTACTGCCTGCAAAGAAGCTCTGCAATGAGCTTTGAAGCGCCGTATGGGCTTGCGGGAATGAGCGGATGGTTCTCATCGATTGGAAGCTTCTGCGCCTTTCCGTAAACCTTTGAAGTTGAGCACAAAATTACTGTTTCAATTCCATTAATGCGCGCAGCCTCAAGAACGTTCGCGGTTCCGTGCGCGTTCACTTCAAAAAATTCATAAGGCTCCTTTATAGACTTGCTTATTGAGATGAGCGCGGCGAGGTGGTAGATTGCGTCAATTCCTTTGCTCGCCTTCTTCACTTCTTCAAGCTCGCGCACGTCTTCTCCGTCTTCCTGCGAGAAGCTTTTCACATCGTGCCCAAGCTTTTTCAATCTCTCAACGAGCCTTGAACCTACATAGCCTTTTCCGCCAGTCACCAATATTTTCATGTGCTTTTCATCCCCCTCTAATTTCTCTCAAGCTCGAGCAGATGCGGATTCTTCTTAAAGTACTCAACGTTGTCCGCAACTGCTTTTGTGAGCGGTATTCTTGGCTTCCATCCCATCTGCTCCTTTGCCTTTGAGTAGTCGCATATTAATATTTCTACTTCAGCAGGCCTATAGCGCTCCTTGTCAACTTCAACCTTCAGCTCAATATTGTTCATCTTCGCCGCGAGCTTCACCAAGTCGCCTATGCTAATTCCAAACCCCTGGCCCAAATTATACGGCTCAGCAACTTTTGCTTTTTCAACAGCAAGCATGTACCCCTGAATCATGTCGCGAACATCAGTGAAATCTCGAACCGGTTCAGGGTTTCCTATCGTCGCAGTTTTAATTCCCTTAATGAGTGCACGCGCAACCTGCCTGCAAACAACCGACGTTACGAACTGGACTCCTCTTCTCGGGCCCGTGTGGTTAAACGAGCGCGTAATCTTAACTGGCGTTCCATAGCTCTTGTAGTGTGTTACTGCCATGAGCTCGCACGCAACTTTGGACATTCCATAAGGCGACTGCGGCCTCAGCGGGTTTGTTTCCTTAATTGGAACTTCATTTGGGTAAACCAGCCCATACTCTTCGCTCGAGCACGCAAGATGTATTGCCTTAATGTCTGCGCCTGTTTTGCGCGCAGCCTCAAGTACATTTGCAGTTCCTAAAATATTCGTATCGTACGTTTCAATTGGGCACCTGAACGACGTTGGAACAAAGCTCTGTGCGCCCAAGTGGAAAACGATTTCAGGCTCAATTTCATTGTACGCGGAAAGAATTGAATCAAAGTCAGTCAAGTTTCCTTCAACCAATTTCACTTTCTTCAAAATATGCGCAATGTTCGGATATTCAGGAACGCTGTGCCTTCTCACGAGTCCATAAATATCAGCTTCAAACTCAATCAGTTTCTCTGCCAAATGCGAGCCCACGAATCCGCTCACACCAGTTACTAAGACTCTTCTTCCTTCCCAAAACTCCTTGTTCGCAAGGTTCTTCTTCATCTCTTCTTCATAATTTTTGAAATGCTTCAAATATGCTTCAGGATTATCCGGGTCTATGAGTAATCCGCGCTTTCTAACATCTGTAAGGTCAATCATCCAACCACCTCTCTACAAACTTTTTACAAACTCCTTAACTCCGTCTACTACTCTTTCAATTTCCTCATCGTTCAACTCAGCAAACATCGGGAGCGAAAGTATTTCGCGCGCGCATTTTTCAGCAACTGGAAATGCGCCTTCTTTATAGCCCAAATACTTATATGCTTCCTGCATATGGAGCGGAACTGGATAGTGAATTCCAGTGAAAATTTCCTTCTTCTTCAGGAATTCCCCAAGTGCGTCGCGCTTCTTGTTTCTAATTACATACAAATGGAAAACGTGCTCTGCATACTCCTTCTCAACAGGCGTAATTATTCCTTTAACTCCGCTCAAAAGCTCATTATACTTCTTCGCGTGCTCATTTCTCTTTTTGTTCCACGAGTCAAGGTGCTTCAGCTTCGCGCGCAGAATTGCAGCCTGAAGCGAATCAAGCCTGCTGTTGTGCCCAACAAGCGTGTGGTAATACTTAACTTTCTGCCCGTAATTTCTAAGCAGTTTTATTTTTTCCGCAATTGCATCGTCGTTCGTTACAACTGCGCCTCCATCGCCGTAGGCGCCCAAGTTTTTTCCGGGGTAAAAAGAGAAGCATGAAAGCTTTCCGAACGTTCCTACCCTCTTCCTCTTATAGCGCGCTCCGTGCGCTTGGCACGCGTCTTCAACGACTGGAATTCCGTGCTTTTCCGCAATTTCCATCAACGGGCCCATATCAACGCTCTGCCCGAACAAATGAACCGGCAAAATTGCCTTTGTTTTGCTCGTAATCGCGCCTTCGACTTTCGGCACATCCATATCCTGCGTGTCTTCTTCAACATCAACAAGCACTGGTTTTGCTCCATTATTCGCAATTCCGTCAAGCGTTGCAATAAACGTATTCGGAACAGAAATTACCTCGTCGCCGCTTCCAACTCCAAGAGCTTTCAAGCCCAGAATAAGTGCATCGCTTCCAGAAGCAACTCCGATTGCATGCTTCGCTCCGCAAAACGCTGCAAACTCCTTTTCAAACTCCTCAACATCGCTTCCGAGAATAAAGCTTGTGTTGCCTATCACTCGCGCGATTCCCGCGTCAATCTCAGGTTTTATGCTCTCGTACTGTTTTTTCAAGTCAACAAAGTTTATCTTGCCCATGCAAATTCCTCCTAAATAGCCTCCCCTTCCCAAAAACTTTGCCTTGAAAAATATATAAGAGTATCCGCCGCTTTATTATCAGTGCATTTCTATGGAATCCCTGAAGATCGCATTTCTCTCCCCGCTCGGCGCAGACACGCCTTCTTCGCGGCGTATTGCCTATTTTGCCAAGTACCTTCACGAGTTTGGGCACGAAACCGAGTTAATCTACGCGTTCAACTACTCAAAGCTCGCGCATAAGTTCGACATTCTCCACGCTCTCAAACTAAACCCAAAGAGCTCGCTCATAGGATGGTTCTTCAAACCCTTTTTCCGCAAGCTTGTTGTTGACGTTGACGACTGGGAGTCGCTCATTCTTCGCGAGCGCAAACGAAACCTCGCGGCAAAATTTGTTGAAATTACTGAAGACTTCCTGCTTCCGCGCTGCGACGGAGTTTTAGCCGGAAACGAGCCGCTGAGGCAAATTCTCATAAAACACGGCGTTCCTGAAAAAAAGATTCTCGAAACCATTCTAAACGGAGTTGAGCTTGCAAACTTCAATCCCGCTCTTTCGGGCGAAGAAGTGAGAAGCGCGCTCAAACTAGGGAACTCGCCGACTGCAGTTTACATTGGCAGTTTGGGCTATTTCTCCCAACTTCTCCCTACTCTTCTCGCAATGCGCGAAATCGTCAAAGAGCACGCAAACGCAAAGCTTCTCCTCGTTGGCGATGGAGCAGCGAAACCTCAATTGGAAAAGCTTGCGCGCGATTTGAAAATAACCCAAAACGTCATCTTCACAGGGCGCGTTCCGCACTTGGAAACTCCAAAATACGTAGCAGCTGCACACGCATGCTTAGTCTGCTCTCCAAGAATTCCAAGCCTTGAAATCGCCGCTCCTGGAGCAAAAGCTTTTGAGTACATGGCAATGGCAAAACCCATAATCGCAAGCAGAATGGGCTACGCGCCTACGATATTCGAGAACGGAGCAGGCGCCTACTTGGTTGAGCCTGAGCCAAAAGAAATTGCATCCGCCTTCTCGCGCATAATAAACAACCAAGAAGAGGCGCGTGCAAAAGGAAAGAAGGCGCGCGAAATAGTTGAACGCGAATACGACTGGAAAGTAATTGCAAAAAAAGTCGAGAGAGCCTACTTCAAAGTTCTTACTCAATAACTTCTTCCCTTCCATTATTTCTAATTGAGCGCTCCATTGCCTCGAGCACGCGGATTATTTGCGCGCTTTCTTCAGCATCCGTTCTCGGGTTTCTTCTTTCTTCCACGCAGCTCACAAACTCAGCGCACTCGTCTTTGAGCGGCTCAAAAGGCGCGAGCTCAGGGACAACTTCTCCTTCGCTCTGAACAAGCACCTGAAATTCCCCGAAGCTTCCATACTCATGCTTCTCAGCTCGCTTGTTGAAAAGCGTTATTTTTCCCGTAGGCTTAGTATCGTCAAAAACAAGCATCTTCTTGCTTCCAACAATCGTTACTTTCCTTATCTTTTGGGGGTCGAGCCAGCTCGCGTGAATGTTAGCAATTACTTTATCTGGAAACTCGAGCGTGGCAAAAACCACGTCATTCAAACCATTCTGCAAGTAATCGCTCCCGCGCGCGTTCACGCTTTTTGGAGTTTCTCTAAGCAGATACATTAGAATTGAAACATCGTGCGCGACTAAATCCCAAATAACGTCTGCGTCTTTTCTAATTGGTCCCAAACCCGTGCGCGAGCAGTAAATGTAATATATCTCTCCCGTTTCTTTTTTTTCAACATACTCTTTGAGCTTCATTACTGCCTTATTGTACTCAAATGTATTCCCGACCATGAGTATTTTTCTCCTGTCGCGCGCAATCGCTCCAAGCTCGCTTGCTTCCATGCTGTTCATTGTAAGTGGCTTCTCAGCAAGCACGTTCTTTCCTGCGTCCAAGCACTTTTTCACAAGCCCAAAATGAGTAGACGCAGGCGTTGCAACCACGACTGCCTCAACTTCTTCATCGCCCAAAACTTCCTCCAAATTGCCCGTAGTTTTCACTGAAGGAAATTTCTCCCTTATTTTGGCGAGCTTTTCCTCGCTCAAGTCAACCGCATACTTAACGCTAGTATTCGGAAGCTCGTTGAAAATTCGCACGTAGTTTGGGCCCCAGTAGCCGCAGCCAATAATCGCAAGTTTCATAGTTTTCTACTCTCCTTTTGTTTTCTCGGGCGGAAGAATTCCTTCCATCATTTTGTTCGCTTTTCTGTATGCTTCTATCGTTCCAATATCGAGCCAATAATCGGGGTCGTAAACATAAGCGCCCAATTTTCCTTCGCTCGCAAGCTTTGGGAAAATACTTTCCTCAATTTTCACCTTCTTATACGGAATCTGCGCAAGCACTTCGGGCTCCAATATATAATAGCCCGCGTTAGCCAAATTCGAAGGCGCATTCTCAAGCTTTGGTTTTTCAACGAACTTCACTATTTTATTTCCTTTCACGTCTGCAATTCCGAATCTGCTGATTTCATGCTTCGGAACTTTGAAGAGCGCAACAGTTGCAGGAAGCCCGCTCTTTCTGTGATGCTTAACCATATCGCTGACATCAATATTCGTTACATTGTCTCCATAAGCAACCACAATCGTTCCCTTAAGTTCCTTTTCAATTTCAATTGCCTTCAAATCGCCCGCGGTTTCCCAGCACATTGTCATTATGGTTTCTATTTCAACTCCGTCGCGCGGAGTGTGCTTCAAATAGCTTTCAATAACTTCCTTCATGTGCGAAACGCCGACGTAAATAGTGTCAATTTCCTTGCACGTAAGTAGATTGTCAATTACAAAATCAATAACTGGCTTTCCTCCAACTGGAAGCAGAGGTTTTGGAATTCCGTAAGTAAGCGGGCGCAGTCTCGTTCCTTTGCCAGCTGCAAGTATCACTGCCTTCATAGTATCATCTCCTACTTCAACTTTCTAAAATAATCAACAGTGCTCTTCAAGCCCTCTTCAATTTCGATTTTCGGCTCCCAGCCCAACGCCTTCTTGATTTTCGTTATATCCGGCTTTCTCTTCAGCGGGTCGTCAACTGGAAGCTCTTTGAACTCAATTTTTGCTTTAACTCCGCACGTTTTTCCAACAATTTCAGCGAGCTCAAGCATAGTTCTTTCTCTTGGATTTCCGACGTTGAAAACCTCTCCAGTAAACTTTGAAAAAGCAAGCTTAATCAATGCATCAGTCATATCGCTCACATAGCAAAAGCTTCTCGTCTGCTTTCCGCTTCCATAAATCGTAAGCGGCTTTCCCTCAAGCGATTGTGCTATAAAATTCGGAATCACTCTTCCATCATTCGCGCGCATCTTGGGCCCATATGTGTTGAAAATTCTGCTCATCACAACGTTTGCTTTCTTCTTTCTGAAGTACGCCATGCAGAGTGCTTCTGCAAATCTCTTGCTTTCATCATAGCAGCTTCTCGGTCCCATTGAATTCACGTTTCCCCAGTAGCTTTCTTTCTGCGGGTGCTCCAACGGGTCTCCGTAAACTTCCGACGTAGAAGTGTGAAGAATGCGCGCCTTGTTTTTCACCGCGAGCTCAAGCATATTTCGCGTTCCAATTGAGCCGACTAAAAGCGTTTCAATCGGGTAGTTTGCATAGTCAATCGGGCTTGCAGGAGACGCCAAATTAAAAATAACATCAAACTTGCTCGCAGTAATTTCTTTTGGCAAAGCTTCAGTAACATCATGCTCAACAAACTCAACTTTAATTCCCTCTAAATTTCTCTTCTCTCCAGTTATCAAATTATCTATACACACAACATCATGCTCTTTTGCAAGTCTCTCGCACAAATGCGAACCAATGAAACCAGCTCCTCCGCTTACGAGAATTCTCATTGCAATTTCCTCCCAATTCCAACGTATTTTACTCCACCCTTAATAAGCGCTTTTGCATCAAGAATTTTTCTTCCCTCTATTACTACTGCGCTCTTCATTTTCTTAAAGTCATTCGCGCTCAATTTCCCGAACTCCTTCCACTCCGTAACGACAATACAGCAGTCTGCACTAGCAAGCGCTTCCTGCGCGCTTTTCGCGAACTCAATCTTTTTGCCGAAAATCTTCTTGGAGTTTTCCATAGCCGCTGGGTCATACGCAACTACGCTCGCGCCTTCCTTAATCAAATCATCTACTACTTTAATAGACGGTGCGTCCCTCATATCATCGGTTTCCTCCTTAAAAGCAAGCCCAAGAAGCGCAACTCTTTTTCCTTTCAAGCTTCCAACTGATTCACGCGCAAGCTTCGCAAGTTTATGCGGTTGTTCTTCGTTTACTGCAACTGTTGCATTGAGAATTCTTGGCTCATAGCCGTTCTTCT
>JBDROI010000036.1:0-6140 GCA_043810245.1 Microcaldota archaeon | reverse complement strand
GGAACTGCGTAGAGCTTTGTGAAAGTGAGAAGAGTTGCCTTGCTTTCAGTCAGGTCGAGCTCCTCAAACTCCGTGCTCTTGCATTTTAAGCATCGAATTCTTTTTGGGTAGGTAAGCTTTCCGCATTTTTTGCATTTGTAAGCAATGAGTTTTTCCATAGAAACACCTCTAATTCTTGCGCTTCATTACGAGCGCGGTTACGTTGTTTCCGAATCCTCCGAAGTTGCAGCAGTAGGCAGTTTCAGCTCCGTTAATCTGCTTCCCGCCTGCTTCCCCTTGAAGCTGCCAAGTAATTTCAGCTGCTTGAGCTACGCCGGTTGCACCGACTGGGTGCCCTCTTGCTTTTAAGCCGCCTGAAGGATTGATTGGGAATTTGCCGTCTTTCTGAGTTATTCCTTCTTCAAGAGCCTTGAAGCCCTTTCCTTTTTCAAAGAAGCCAGCATCTTCGCTTTCAACGATTTCGAGAATTGAGAACGCATCGTGAAGCTCTGCGAAGCTTATGTCTTTTGGAGTTAATTTTGCGCGCTCAAAAGCCTGCTTTGAGGCAACGCGAACAGAGTTTAGAATTGTTGGGTCTTCGCGCTCGTGAACTGCAAGAGTATCGGTTCCTTGGCCTATGCCCGCGAGAATTACCGGGGTATCTGTGAATTCTTTTGCTTTTTCAGCTGCGCAGATTACTACGGATGCCGAGCCGTCGCTGATTGGACAGCAGTCGTAGAGGCGCAGAGGGTCTGAAACGAGCGGATTGTTCATTTCCGCTTCCGGCGCGTAGAGAATTCCGTCCATTGTAACTTCCTGCTGAATGTGCGCGTAAGGATTTTGGACTCCGTTCTTTTGGTTTTTCACTGCAACCATTGCCAAGTGCTTGCGCTCCATTCCGTATTTGTGCATGTAAAGGCGCGCGAGCATCGCGGCGAGCGAAGGAAGAGTAACTCCGTGAGGGTATTCGGCAATGGGGTGAGCCATAGTTGCAACGTAGTCGGTAATTAGAGCTCCGGAAACGTGGCGCATCTTGTCGCAGCCAGTTACGAGAACAGTGTCGTGAACTCCTGAAGCAACTGCCATGTAGGCTTCGCGAATTGCTGAGCCTCCAGAAGCGGGGCCGTTTTCAACTCTGTTTGCAGCTGCTGGAAGAAGCGCAAGAGAATCAGCAAGAGCGCTCGCAGTTGCTACTTGGTGGTTTAATTCGCCGGCAAACAAGCTCGCCATGTAAAGAGCATCAACATCGCGCTCGCTCATGCGCGCATCCTCAAGCGCGCGCAAAGAAGATTTTGCCGCCAAGTCAACGAAGCTTGTGTCGTTGTGCTTTCCGAATCTTACCATTCCCGCTCCGACTATTGCAACGTCTCGCATAAGTTCACCCTCTTTAGAATTATTGACTTGCTCGTTTGCTTTCCTTTTTGCTCTTTTACTCGCTCCTTTACTCGTCGCTCGATTGGCGGAGAAGCGCAGGAACAACGGGTTTAAGGTTCATCGTGCTCTTCAATAAGTCTTCAGGCACAGGTCTTGAACCGAAAACGAGCTTTGGCTTCTGCTTGTAGTAGTTCTCCTTTGTAAGTGCAAAAGAGTTTACTCCCCCCAATTCGTGCTGAACGCCCGGTCGTGGCTCGAGAGCCCACGTAACCATCCATCTCCTGAAGCCGATGGGACTTTCAGCTGTAACTAAAATTTCGTCAACTCCGTAGTTCTCGATTGCATGCTCCTGCTTGGCTGCAAAAAGATGCGCGCCAGCTTGAATTCCTCGCATGAGAGCCATTGTGTGGAAGCTTATGCATTTCTTCTGGTCGTAAAGTCGGTTGTTAACAATACCTGCGATTTCGCCGTTGACTACGCCGACGAGTGCGTACTCGTTTCTTACTCTCTTCGTGTACCAGCCTAGAAGTTCTGCGTACATTCTTGCGCTCACAATGTCGTAGAAGTCTTTGTGGTAAGTGAGAAGCGGGTGTATGCTCTCTAGAAGCACAGGAACCTCTTCGCGCTGAACCTCGCGAATTACGAGCTTTTGGCCGTTTGCCAGTGTTATGTATTTAGGCTGGTAAGGTACGTGCTTTATATCCCATTCCATGTCTAGGTTTATGTCTTCTTCTGCCATGTTGATCCCTCCTGAATAAATCGAAATTCTGCTTTTGTATTCTCTATTATACAGGGGATTTTAATAAAAAGCTTTTGGGGGAGGATAAAGGCTGAAAGGGGTTGAAAGGCGGGGGCAAGATTTAAAATGAGGTAGGAGATATGCTAAGCATGAAACGAGTATTGTTGAGTTTGTTGGTTATAATTGGATTTCTTTCTTTTTTTGCCCACGCACAAGAGGAGCCATGGTGGGGAGACGATGAGGAGATTGAAAAGTTGGAAGAATGCTATGAACCATGCAGGACATTTATTGCAGAGTGTGCGGGAGAATGTGATGCGCGAGAGGCAGCTTGCTACGGGAACAACAGCGCAAAAAATACTAAATGCATGGATTACTGCGCAAAAGACAGCTGCTGGGCGGTGTGTAGGAAAAACTACTACAGCTCAAAGGAAACGTGCACAGAAAACTACCAGAGCTGCCTTAAGACATGCGATCCTGAGAAGGAAGGGTATAACGCTTGTAGAAGGGCGTGCCTTGATGTAAGTTCAGATTGCCATGATGATGTAAACAGCACTAGGGCCAGCTGTTTGAAGGGATGCGGAGTTGATACCTGCAATGATGACTGCTGGGATGTTTATATCGATGCTAATGGAATCTGCGCAAATGAAAGCATAGAATGCCAAACAATTTGCGCAGGGCCATGGCAGCAGTGCGAATGGGACTGTTGGAAGAATGCGTGGGCAGAAGTTGATTTTGAGTTCTGCGATAATAAGAAGGATGATGACAGTGATGGAAAAATAGACTGCGAAGACGCCTACTGCGCTCAGGATGAATGCTGTTTGAGCGGCGGATGTGGAGAAATATGCGATGATGAAAAGGACAATGATGGGGATGGAAAAATTGACTGTGATGATGAAGACTGCCAAACACTAAGCGGAAAAGTTTACTATGAGTTTGGAGGAATAGAACATTCTGTTGGAAGCGCGCTCGTGAACATAAGCTGGGGGGCTCAAGAGATGCTCACATATACAAACGAGCGGGGGGAATACGGAATTGAGCATTATAGCTTGTGCGGAAGCGATGTAGTAGTTACTGCGTCGTTGAAAAGCCAGAGCGGTTTGAGAGTTATGAATGCACTCAACGGACAAAATTATGGAGTTTCTGCAAGCGTGACGCTTGAGAAAGCAGAAGATTTTGTGCAGAATTTGGCGTTTGAAAATTCGGACGCGCGCAATGCGGCAGTAATATTTGAGGATACGCTCAGAGCAAGGAAGTTTTTTGAGGGAGTTCTTGGCGGGCATGTAAGTCAACCTGTTCTTTCTGTTTGGATGCACGACAATGATTGCACGTGCTGGTCTCCGCTTCAAGATGGAGGAGTCGCGATATTTATTAAGAACGGAGATGAGAGCATAACGAGCACAGAGGCGCCGATGAACCGCGAGTTCCATGAGTTTGGGCACCATGCAATGTATGAAATGTACGGAGGAAGCATGGTTGATACAGTTGGAACCAATCACGGAGGCAGAAAGAACCCCAATACGCAGGATTCGTGGCTGGAAGCGTGGGCGGAGTTTTTCTCAATGATGTGCGCGGACTATTATGAAGACGATATTCCCTATATGTACCCAGTTGGAAATTCCATGGTTAACGTTGAGATAAACTACAAAATTGGGTGGGGAAAAGGAAGCGTGCATGAAGAGATGGCAGTCGCTGGAATTCTCTGGGATTTGTATGATGAAAAAGGCGAAGTGGGAGGAACTGACGATATTCAGCTTTCGCGCGCCCAAATTTACGGAGTGCTTTCAAGCAATAGAATAGACGACGTTGTTGAGCTCTACGAATCACTCAATTCGTCTTCTCTTCCGCAGATTCATGAGAAGGCAGAAAATGGAAGAACGAAACTCGACAATATCTTCATAGCGCATGGAGCTTACGCAGATTTGAATGATAACAGCAAATTTGATGAAAGCGAACCTATGGGCTACACCGTGGCAAAAAATGGAAGCCTGAGGAGGAACATGCCTCCGCTCGAAGGTTCATATATTCGCGCAGAAGTGAAAGACGAAGAAGGAAATTCAGTGAGCGTATACGATGCAACGGTTCGCGTAACGTTTGAGCCTCCCTACGATGTCTATAATTATGAGTATGAAACTACGGTTGAAGGAGACAGAATTTACCTTGAAATGCCTCCTGAAGAATATGGCGGAAAGGCAACGATAGTTGCGTCTGGGGAGGAGTATAAGGAGAGCGCGCCGGTTGAAATTACGAGCGCGAGTTATTACGAAAATTGGGACGAAAGCAAGGAGTATTTTGAGGAGACGGAAATTACTGTGGAAAGAAAAGAAGGAACGGAAACGAACGAAAGCAAAGATGGAGATGAAGAAAAAGAGGAAAAGAAAGGAGGAATTTGCGGACTTCCTCTTGCAGTAATTGCTTTCGCGGGCTTTGCTTGGAGTAAGGTGAAAAAATGAAGAGATTGCTTGCCTTAGCTTTGGTTGCTGTTCTTCTGCTGGTGTTTGGGTGCGCGGAAAAGGAAGCTGTACGCGGAAACGAGAGCGAGAGTTTGGAGAACGCAGGCAATTTTACGAACGATTCTGCCGCTTCTGCTTCTCCTGCTCCGAAGCTTGAGCTTCCTTCTGAAGAGAAAAACGAAGCGAACGAGAGCGCGGTGAATGAAAGCGCAGAAGATGAAGCTGAGACTCTTCCGTCTTCTGCTCCAGTAAGCGCAGTAAGCGAAGAGAATTTCGCAAAAGTTGAAAGAAACTGCTTTGGCTTTCTTGTAGGAGGCGGAGCCGAGGAGTTCAGTGCTGCTGCCGAGAGCGGTGCGGGATGGACAAGACCCCACTACGGCCCGTTTGCATGGGGGCATATTGAGAAGGAGAAGGGAAAGTTTGATTTTAATGAAACTGATGCAGAAGTAAAGTATGCAGGGGAGAACAACATCACCATGCTTGCAACTATCTGGCCGTTTGCAGACTGGGAGCAGACGTGCAGAAGTACTGAAGCGTGCAAAGTTTCAACTTCGGATATTTTCTACAGCTGGGGAAACGGAAAGGGAATCCCCAACTCGCGGTGCAAGCCCTGCGATATGGAGGCATACAAAGAGTTTTTGAAAAAGCTGGTGGAGCGCTATGATGGAGACGGAGTTGAGGATATGCCAGAGCTGAAGGTTCCTGTGCGCTATTGGGAGATTTCAAATGAGCCGGAGATGAGGGAAGAGACGCTTACGTTCTTCAGGGGAAACGAACAGGATTATGTTGAAATTCTTGAGGCGAGCTATGATGCAGTGAAGGAGGCGTGCCCTAATTGCACAGTAGTTCAGGGAGGAGCTGCGGGAAGCTTTGAAACGAATTCGTTCTGGGGCAAGATATTTGATTTGGGAGGCGCGCAGTTCTTTGATGTTGCAAATATCCATTACGTAGCGCAGGAATACTCGAGCAATCTGAATGTGAAGAGCTATAAGGAGCTGATGGAGTCTAAGGGAGTGAGCAAGCCCATCTGGGTTACTGAAGCAGAGTATCGAGAAGGAACGAGCGATGATGAGGTGGAAGCGAGCGTGAGAGGCGCAGTTGACGCGGGCGCGAGCAAAATATTCTTCACACGCCTGATTGTTGGAGTGAAAGGAGCTCTTCCTCCGGGCAAATCTTCTTCCGAAATTTATAAAAAAATTATTAAAGAAGTGGAATGCGAGTAATTATTCCAGCGTAATTGCTCCAACTGGGCAGCCGTTTGCCGCGGCATCGCAGTCGCAGTTCTCGCATGCTTTCGCGTTCTTTACGCGCGCCTTTCCTTCTGAGTCGACTTCGAAAACGTCTGGGCAGATTGACGCGCACGCGCCGCAGCCAATGCATTTCACGCGGTCTATTTTTGGAGTTTTAGAAGCCATTAGAATCACCTGAAAACATTTAGGAGTGAATATTTAAGCACTTTTCTTTCGCAAAAAAAGGGAATTTGTGGTGCGGAGAAGAAAAATGGGAAGGGGGTAGAGTTATAAGGGCTCGAATTCAATAGATAGCTAGAAGGTAGGGAGACGGCCTAGTAGTTTCGTATTATACTGGCTATCTAGGCC
>JBDROI010000035.1:0-8224 GCA_043810245.1 Microcaldota archaeon | reverse complement strand
CCTCGCATCTTTTAATAGCATTAAGATAATCAACGGGCGGATTGATGTCCTCATAGCGGAGCGTCTGCTCAAACCTTTTTGTGCTTTCGGCAATTTCGAGCCCTTTTCCAATTGCCTCAACAACCTTCTTATCTTGAATTCCGGATGTTACTTTTTCAAACTTGTCTGCGAGCTTCGGGCGCATAATTTTCCATCTGCTGGCAATTTTCTGAACTGCATCCTTAACTTCGCGCGGCTGGGGTTGCAGAATCGACCAGTGGGCATATGTCACAGTTGCACCCTCCCTCCACAGCTACAATTACTACTATCTTATTATGCTTCTAACGATGTCTCTTATCGCATCCTGCTTATCCAGTTCGTCTGTAAGCGGCTGGATGACTGCGAACTCGCAAGCAATTTTCAGCGCTTCGTTTCTAAGCACCTGCGAAGAATATGTTCTCCTGCTGCTTTTTGTTATCTCCTTCTCCATCTCTCCAGTCAACTCAGCAGCGTAAATGAGCAGTCTCGTTCCTGCGCCCTCTTTAATATCCCCGCTGTTCCTAAGCTCCCTGGTTTTCGCTCCTATTTCAACCAATTTGTTCGCGAGCGCATCGTCAACGTGCGCTTCGTGCGCAATAATTTCGCGCTCAACTTCCGCTTTCGGATAGCTCATATTCATGAAAAGAAATCTCTGCCTCGTGCTCGGCTTCAATTGCTTGCTTAAACTCTGGTAAAACGGATTGTACGAAATTGCAAGCATGAAATTTTCGGGCGCGTTTCCGTTTCCTGCGCCTATGAGGCTGAACTGCGTCCCATCCACTAAGTCGACAAGCAGATTCTCATTAAGCATAATTATTTGATTGCGTTTTTGAATGGGCAGTATTCTTCGGTGGTCTGTTAACGAGTGAATGAGCACCATAACATCTTTTCCGCCTTCAACAGCTTCGTCAAGGTAGCATATTCCACCCATCTTTATTGCTTTAGTCAACGGGCCGTCTTCCCAAACCATTGCGTCGTTTCCCCTCAAAACATATTTTCCGAGCAAGTCGTTCGCATTCATCCCTTCCACACAGCTCACAGTAACCAGCGGCTTCTTTAATCGAAACGCCATATGCTCAACGAAGCGCGTTTTTCCGCATCCCGTGGGGCCAACGAGTGCAACTGATTTGCTCGTCTTGTGCGCGAAAAAGAAAACGGGTATTTCTCTTCCAACCGGCTTATACCACGGTTCTTTTGTAATAGTTAAAACACGGTATTCAAGCTCGCGCTTGGTCGCCTTGTTGTTTGCAGAAGAAGTTTCTGGTGCGCCGTTGGCAACTTGTGCGGGAGTTTTAACTCCTAAAACAGGTTCTGCGAGTGGTTTAACTCCAGAAAGCGTTTTGTTAGCAGAAGCAGGTCGAACTCCATCTACTCCTTGATTTTGTGCGGTTATAGATCCTTGAGTTTTTTGTGCTTGTCCTGGAATTCCTGGGTTATCTGCCATAATCCATCACAAGCAAAATATATTCGCTCCAGACGTTTATAATACTTGCGAACTGCTCTGAAAACACGCGCTTCCAAGCTCGGCACAACCTTTATATTCCTTTTCTTTCATAAACATAGTTTACCTGTTTTTCCCGTAAGCACTGCTTAAGAGCAGGAGGGAAGTGAGAAAGATGGAAAAAAATAAACTAGCCGAAGTCGTATCCAAAGCGCTCGAAAGCAAGGGCTCGCGCAAATTCACGCAAGCAGTAGAGCTAATCATAAATTTTAAGGGAATTGACTTCAACAAGCCGGACAAAAGACTCAATCTAGAAATTGCGCTTCCAAAAGGAACTGGAAAGAACACGAAGCTCGCAGTTTTCGCTGAGGGCCAAATGGCTCTTGATGCAAAGACTGCCGGCGCAGACTCAATTCTTTCAAGTGCGGACATCACAAAGCTCGCAAACGACCGCGCGAAATTAAAAATACTTCTCAAAGACCATGTTCTAATCGCACAGCCAAATCTAATGATGGTTATCGGTAAAAACTTAGGTCAAGTTCTAGGTACAAAAGACAAGCTTCCAAAGCCCATCATTGGCGGAAACATAAAAGACATAGGAGAACGCGCGAAGAAAACCATAAAGCTGAAATCAAAAGGCAAGTATCTTCCGGTTCTTCAATGCCTCGTGGGCACCGAGCTCATGAGCGTAGATGATTTAACAGAAAACATAGAAGCGGTTCTCGAAGCAGTTCGGGCAAAAGTTGGAGAATACGCAATTAGGTCTGCCTATGTTAAGCTTACAATGAGCGCACCTCAGAAGCTGCTCTAAGCAACGAGTTGAAAAACATGCCAGTAAAAGGATCACGAAGGAAGAAAAAGGAGCAAACTGTCGAGAAGCTCACCGCAAAGCTAAAGGGAGCCAAGATTCTCGCAATAGCAGACTTGAGGAATCTTCCCGACCGCCAGCTCCAGCTCGTGAAAAAGAAACTGCGTGGAAACGCTGAATTCTTCGTTACCAAAACTTCGCTCATAAAGCTCGCGCTCGAAAAAGCAAAAGTCGGCTCAGAGCTCTTAACATACTTAGACAACCCTTCTGCTCTTATCATTTCAAAAATCGACCCCTTCAGGCTTTTTGCTCAAATCAAAAAGAACAAGGGAAAAGCAGCTGCCAAACCAGGGCAGATTGCTCCGTTCGAAATTGTCGTTCCAGCCGGAGAAACCTCGCTTCCTCCCGGACCAGTTCTTTCTGAGCTTAAGCAAGCGGGAATTGCAGCACAAATAGCAGGAGGCAAAGTTGTAGTCGGCAAAGACTCGGTTGTTGCAAAAGCAGGCGAGAAGATTACAGACATGAAGGCAAAAGCCCTTCAGAAACTCGGAATTGAGCCGTTTGAAGTCAGCGTCAATGTCGTTGCAGTATGGGACAACGGATTGGTTTACAAGCAGGAAGTGCTTAACGTAGATGTTGAGCAGTACAAACAGAATCTCGCAGCTGCAAGCGCGAACGCGCTCAACCTTTCAGTCTTTATCGCATACCCGACGAAAGAGAACATAAGACTGCTCATCGCAAAGGCGTACGGAAACGCGCGCAGCCTCGCGCTCAACGCAGACATCTACGAAAAAGACGTCATTGATTTACTGCTCGCAAAGGCAAACGCGCAGGCAAGCGCAATTAAATCAAAGGTTGGAGAGCTTCCAAGCGGAAGTGCAGAAGCGCAAGAAGCAGCTCCAGCGCCCGAAGCGCCAGCAGCAGCGCCTGCAAGCGAGGAGAAACCAAAAGAAGAAAAGAAAGAAGACAAAAAAGAATAATATTTACAATTTAGAGAGGAGGTAGATGAACCGGAATATATACACGCAGCACTTTTGATTCACGCAGCAAAAAAGGAAATAAGCGAATCCAATGTTTTGAGCGTGGTAAAAGCAGCCGGCCTAACTGAAGACGCAGCAAAGGCAAAAGCCCTTATTGCAGCACTCGAAGGCGTAAACATCGAGGAAGCAATAAAGAGCGCAGCTCTACCAGTTGCAGCACCCGCAGCGGCGCCAGCAGCAGGAGAGAAGAAGAAAGAAGAGAAGAAGGACGAGAAGAAATCCGAAGAGGAAGCGTCCGCAGGGCTTGCAAACCTTTTCGGTTAAGCAAGTTCGCGCAGTTTCAGTTCCTCTCTTAACTTTGTTTTTCTTTTCTATTTTTTATTCTTCATGCTCCATAGCTTTCGCGCTAAAAACCTACTCCTTTAAATATTCGAAACTGCCTATTTCTTGCCATCTCGTACACTAAAAATGGGCGTGAAAACAATGGCTTCAGCAATACCAAAACACGCGCACAACTGCCTGCAAATCCCAGCGCACCTTCAAAAATCAAAGCTTGCGCATTTTCTTGCTGTTTCGCGCGCTCGATTCAAACATCTTCTCCTTGCAGAAGATGGCGAGTTCAACATTTCAGAAAACGGGCGCGAGCAGGCAAAAATAAAAGACCTCGCGCGCATGCTTGTCTGCGGAAAGAAACTTGAGCAGGTAAGCGCATTTGCAGGCATACTAAACATCATCCATGATAAACCTACTCCAACTATCTTCTGCGCACTCAAACACATTTACTCTGAAATTCCGCATTCCGATGTAAGGTACGCAGTTTTGGATGCTTTGGGAAGAAACATAGGCGCGCTTGCAGACAACGAAGAATACGAGCTTCTCGCGCTTCTTGCAGAAAAAGGCGTTGAGTCCAAAACACGCAAATCTGCGCTGGATGCGCTTCTGCCCTGCCCCGCTTCAGACTCCGTTTACCTCAAAATACGCAAAACACTCATTGAGCACGCGCGCAATTTTCCTCCTGACTTCCAAAAGAATGTTCTCGAATACATAACAAACTCCCTAGACATTGAAGCACTTGCTTCAATATGCGAAAAAGCAGGAGAGCTCGACATTGCGTACGAATCAGCCAAGCAGCTTGCAGAGCTTTACATGCAAAATGAAGACGAATTCAACAGCAATTTCAAACTTCTTTCTTTAATTTTAGAAAAAAGCAGAAATTTCGAAGCCAGTGAAAAAGCAAAAAAAAGGCTGATGCAGTGCAAGCAATATGAATTAATAACAAATATTATGCTTAGAACAAAATTCAAGCGTACTAACGATGGGGAAGACGGCAGACACCTGGCTTTAGCCCAAAAGTGCGACATTGATGCGCTTCTAGAAGCAATCCGCGAGCGCTGGTCTTACAGCGCTTTTGAACGTATTCTTTTCCTAATAAAACACGTAGAAACTGAAAAGCACGAAGAAGCACTGCGCTTCATCGTCGACGCCGACCCTTCGCTTTTTGGGAGCAATAAAAGAAAAGCAGAAGCGCGCGAAGCCGCGCTGAATGCGCTCGTTAAAGTAATCTCTGAAGAAAAAAGATGCGCGCGCTTCTCCGAAGCTCTTGCGGAAATAACGAATGGAAGCGCGCAAGCTTCTTTCTAGTCTGAAATTACTTCTCCGGTTTCTGCGCTCACTCTAACCTCGACTTTTTTTGAGACCATGAAGACAGAGAAGAATTTCACCTTCTTGGTCATCATGACGATGTAAATTGGCTTTCCGTTTTCTTCCGCAATCTGTATGCTATTAACTTTAGCGCCCATTGATTCGGCAATCTCATCCACTGAAACAGCTTTGATTCCGCTGGTTTCATTGCTTCCAGCTGCCGTGTTATTCTGCGTTTGGTTCTGAACTATTTCTCCGCCTCTTGAAGTTCCGCAGTTCTGCTTCATTGTTGGTTTGCTCTCATCAGTTCCGCAGTTGTTTTCATCAGTGCAAATTCTCGTCTGCCCGCCATTAACGCACGCGCTCCAAGCTCCGCATGACCATTTCTCAGCGCACGCTGTTGGCGTTTCTGTGCATTTCTGCGCTTCAGCCGGCTTGATCCCAATTGTTCCGCAGTTATTTATTTCAGTGCAAATCCTATTCTGCTCCCCATCAGCGCACGCACTCCAAGCTCCGCACGTCCATCTTTCTATGCATCCCAACGCACTGCAGCTTTGAACTCCGATGGGCTGGTTTTCATTCGTTCCGCACACGTTTGCGTCCGCGCAGATTCTACTCTGCTCATTATCCGCGCACGCGCTCCATTCTCCGCACGTCCAGTTTTCAACGCAAACTTCATTGCAGTTTTTCCAAGTATTAGGCATCTCAATACCGTTCCCTCCGCAGTAATTCACATCAGCGCATGTTCTATATTTTACATTTATTTCCCCGATACACTCGCCCCAATCACTGCAGGACCAGTTTTCCACGCAGTCCATTGGCGTATAATACCAAAGCTCAGTTGAAAGAATAGACGTGTTCTTCACTTGAAGCATGTTGCTCGTTGCTCCTGCAAACGCGGAGTCAACATATGTGCTGAAAATAATCTGTCCGCTGGTATAATTCGTGTAGTTGAAGTACTTTCCAACCTGAACTATGCTTTCCTTCTTTACAACACCATCTTTAGTGAGCGTCAGCCACGCCTGCCTTGGAGTAGATTTTACATCAATCGACATTACGCTCAATTTATAGCCTCCTCCATTAGAAATATTCCAGGTTTCGCCTTCCATAATTGTCTTCTTTGAATATCCATATACGCTTACCAGCTTCGGCTCCAATTCCGAAGAAAGTATGCTTGTGTTTCTCAGCTGAACCAAATTGTTCGTCATGCCTGCAAAAATGCTCTCAACTTTTGTGCTAAAGAGAGTAACGTTCGATTTGTTGACATAGTAATACTCCTGCCCCGCGCTTTTAACTACGTCATCAAGCTTAACTCCTCCTTTGTTGAGAACCAGCCAAACTTGTTTTGGGTCTGCATTTGCGTCAATTGCCTGCACGGTTACGCTGTAATCTCCTCCTGCATTCCACGTATCTCCTTCAACAATCGTCTTTTTGTTCTCGGCAGTAGGAGTCATCGGCTCTATAAACACGCAATCGCTGTAAGGCGCAATATGATTGCAGCATTTTGCAATTCCGTCAACTGCAGAAAGTTCGTCGCAGTAAACCATTCCATATGAACTGCAGGCGTAAGTTGTGTCTCCGACAATTATACTGTGCGGAGTTTCTGCAGCATTGCATGTCACTAGCGGCGCGTCTGCGTATGCAAGAGGGGAAGCAAAAATCAAAAGAGCCAGAAGAACTGTCAAGCTCGAAATTATTTTATTCATATTCATTCACCCTCTTCGCTCGTCAAATACTCAAAGAGCGAGCCCTCGCATTCATCATCGCTTTTCTCCAAGCCAACTGAAATTTCGTTCTTCGCGTCTTCAATGCTCGTTGTGCACGTCATTTCCAATCCTTCCATTTCTTCGTCCGCGCCTTCATCAACTTTCGTAATCTTCAAGTAGTATTTGCAGTTCTCTCCATCGGGCGAAACCTTCAGAAGCCCGCTCATGCCGTCTTCCTCACTAGTTACCTGCGCAGCTTCGCACTTTTTTGCAGATTCCTTGAAGCACGCCATATCATCTCCGCAGTCTTTGCTCGAAGGAAACGGGTTGATGCACCCAAAAAGCAGAAGAACTCCAATCAAAGCCATTGTCAGCCAAAATCTATTTTTCATAACAACACCCCGCAAACTTACGTTCTCAAACTAATCCAACTCTTACTTAAACTTCCACTCATTCTTTCTGAAGTGGTCATACCCGCCTTCAGTGCTTACCTTTCCAAGAATCACTTTCTGAAGCTCAACTCCTTCCCACGCGTCCATTGCCTTGATTGCAAAGCTCAGCTTGCTTTCGCTTTCGCTCACAATCTCGAACAATTTATCGCCCGCGTTCACTTTATCGCCCTGCTCGCAGTACAATATTATTCCAGCTCCTTTGTCTTTCGGAGCTCCCGCAGCTCTTGCAATTCTCGAAATCGCGCGGTTGTCAACATGGCTTATTCTTCCAGTTTGCTCTGCTTTCACCACGTGGCGGTATGTTCCTACGTTCAAATCGTCAATTTTCACGCGCGGGTTTCCTCCCTGCTCTTCTATGATTTCAAGCATCTTCTTGTAGGCTTTTCCCGAGCGAATTATATCTGCAGCAGCAGCCATTCCTCTTCCTTTTGGAACTTTTCCGCTCATCTCAAGAAGCGCGCCAGCGAGCTGGCAGCTCTTGTCAAGCAAATCCTGAGGTCCTTTGTTCTGAAGAACTTTTAGAACGTCAATTGCCTCCAAACTCGGGCCAATTCCAAATCCAATTGGGTCAGTTCCATCAGTTAGGAAGCAGTCAACCTTCATTCCCAACTTTCCTCCAATTTCAAGGAACTCGCGCGCAAGATTTTTCGCATTGTTGACATCTTCATGCTTTGCACCGCGCCCAACGGGCAAATCAATTACGACATATTGAGCGCCCACCGACTTCTTCTTCGCGAGTATGCTTGCAAGAAGAATTCCTCTCGGGTCCAGGTGAAGCGGACGCCTAATTGCTATTAATTTATCATCCGCAGCAGCAAGATTTATTGCGCCTCCCCAAACAACGCACCCATGGGTTTTCTCAACAATTCTGCGCATTTCCTCAACTGGGAATTCAACCGGAGCGAGAACCTCCATGGTATCAGCTGTTCCGGATGCAGAGGTTATCGAGCGCGAGGAAGTTTTTGGCATGTACAATCCAGCGGCTGCAATTACGGGCACCATCACCATCGTTGTTCTGTTGCCAGCGACTCCTCCGCTGCAGTGCTTGTCAACTATGGGCTTCCTTTTCAATCCAAGCGTGTCTCCGCTTTCAACGAGTGCGTTCGTAAGAGAAACAGTTTCATCAACATTCAACCCTCTAGTATAAACCGCAGTAATAAAAGAAGCGAGCTCGATTC